>DATAGN010000175.1:0-16206 GCA_036263715.1 Ramlibacter sp. | reverse complement strand
CGTCAACGACGGCGCGATCTACGCCCAGCCTTTTTCCGAGGGCAGCGCTGCCGCCGCCGGCCGGGCGCCCTTCGGCACCACCGCCCGCAAGGTCGACGGCGGCTGGCTCGTCAATGGCCGCAAGATCTTCGCCTCGCTGTCCGGCGCCGCCGACTACTACGGCGTGCTGTGCACCGAGGACAGGGGCGACGAGAAGCCGGATGCACGCGACACGCTGTATCTGGCGGTGCCCGCCACCAGCGCAGGCTTCGCCATCAGCGGCGACTGGAACCCCCTGGGCATGCGCGGCACCGTCAGCCGCAACCTCAGCTTCAAGGACGTCTTCGTCGGGGACGACGAGCAGCTCATGCCGCGCGGCGTGTACTACAAAGGTGCCCAGACCTGGCCGGCGATGTTCTTCACCCTGGCGCCCACCTACCTCGGCATCGCCAATGCGGCGTACGATTTCACCGTGCAGTACCTGCGGGGCGAGGTTCCCGGCGAGCCGCCGGTCAAGCGCCGCATGTACCCGACCAAGCAGGTGGCGGTGGCGCAGATGCGCATCCAGCTGGAGCAGATGCGCAGCATCTTCCTGCGGGCGGTGCACGAGGCCAGGCCGAATCCGGGCAAGGACGAACGCCTTCGCCTGTATGCGGCGCAGTACACCGTGATGGAGGGTGCCAACGACATCTGCCGCCTGGCCATCCGCACTTGCGGCGGGCAGAGCATGATGAAACATTTGCCGCTGGAACGGCTCTATCGCGACAGCCGCTGCGGCTCGCTGATGCTGCCATGGACGGCGGAACTGGTGCTGGACCGCATGGGGCGGGAGGCCCTGTACGAACCCGGAGAGAAGGACGAGTGAAGAAGAAGTTGTGGGCTGCCGCGCTGCTGGCGGCGATGGCCGCAGGCGCGCATGCCGCGGGCCCGGGGGCGTGCGAGCGTTACGTGGGCAAGCTGCCCAACGTCTCCAAGCCGCTGTGCGAAGCCGCCAAGCTGCAGGACAGCGGCGTGAACTCCGTGCAGGGGCAGCCGCTCTACATGCGCGACGTCGGCACCGACAACGGCAAGCTGCGCGTGCTGATCATCGGCGCCATCCATGGTGACGAGCTGTCGGCGGCCTCGCTGGCGCTGCACTGGATCAAGCTGGCCGAGGACGAGCACGTGCAGATGCCGCAGCCGGTGCACTGGCGCTTCCTGCCGGTGATCAACCCGGACGGCATGCTGGCGCGTCCGCCCAAGCGCACCAACGCCCATGGCGTGGACCTGAACCGGAACTTCCCCACGCCGAACTGGGAGAGGGATGCGGCCAACTACTGGGAGAAACGCACGGGCAAGGACCCGCGGCGCTGGCCTGGGCCCAAGCCCCTGTCCGAACCCGAGACGCGCTTCCTGCATGAGCAGATGGAGAAGTTCAAGCCGCACCTGATCGTGTCGATCCATGCGCCCTATGGCGTGCTGGACTTCGACGGCCCTTCCGTGCCGCCTTCGCGCCTGGGCCGGCTGTACCTGGACCAGGTGGGCATCTTCCCCGGGTCGCTGGGCAACTATGGTGGCGTGCACAAGGGCGTGCCGGTGGTGACGATCGAACTTTCGAATGCACAGCGCACGCCGCTGGATGCGGAGATGCGGCAGATGTGGATCGACCTGCTGCGCTGGACCGCGGCCAAGATCCAGGGGGATGTTCGGTAGGTTCCCTCTCCCTCTCCCGCTTGCGGGAGAGGGCAGGGGTGAGGGTCGAGGCGTGCGACTGCCCTCACCCCCACCCTCTCCCGCCATGCGGGAGAGGGAGTTTTCGGACAAACTCACCCCCATGACCACCGACACTCTGGACGACAACCCCACCCGTTTCGGCAGCGGCCGCGCGGTCAAGCGGATCGAGGACGAAGGCCTGCTCAAGGGCCTGGGACAGTACACCGACGATCTCGCCCCCGCCGGGCAACTGCGCGCCATCTTCGTGCGCTCGCCTTATCCGCATGCGCGCATCGTTTCCATCGACACGGCAAACGCCGCGGCGATCCCCGGCGTGGTGAAGGTGGTCACCGGCGACGAACTGGTGCAGGCTGGCGTCCAGCCCATTCCCACGAACCCCGCCTTCAAGCGCGCCGACGGCACGCCGGCCGCCACGGCGCCGCGCCGCCCGCTCGCGCACGAGCGCGTGCGCTACGTCGGCGAGCCGGTGGCGCTGGTGCTCGCCGAGACCTTGCAGGCCGCGCGCGACGGCGCCGAAGCCGTGTGGGTCGAATACGAGGAACTGCCGCACGTGGTGGACCTGGAGACCGCGGTTTCGCCCGGAGCCGCGGTGATCTGCGAGCAGGCGCCCGACAACGTCGCCGCCGAAATGCGCTTCGGCGATGCAGCGGCGAGCAACGAAGCGTTCTCGCGCGCGGCCCATGTCGTGCAACTCACGGTGGTGAACCAGCGCGTGGCCGCCGTGTCGATCGAGCCGCGCTCGGTGCTGGCCTGGGTCGCCGAGGACGGGCGCCTCACGCTGCGCATGTCCAGCCAGATGCCGTCCGGCGTGCGCAACTCGCTGGCCAACGACGTACTGGGGATCGGGCGCGACAAGGTTCGCGTGACCGTGGGCGACGTCGGCGGCGGCTTCGGCATGAAGACCGGCATCTATCCGGAGGATGCAGCCGCGGCGTGGGCCGCGTGGACGCTCAAGCGGCCGGTCAAGTGGGTGGCCGATCGCAGCGAGGAATTCCTCTCCTCCTTCCATGGCCGCGACCAGCGCGCCACGGCGGAACTGGCGCTCGACGCCACCGGACGCATCCTCGCGCTGCGCCTGCGCACGCTGGCCAACGTGGGCGCCTATGCGACGGCGACCGGCATGACGATCCCGATGATCGTCGGCCCGTGGGTGCAGACCAGCGTCTACGACGTGCCCCTGATCGACTTCCACATCCGCTGCGTGATGACCAACACGGCGTCCACCGCCGCGTACCGTGGCGCCGGCCGGCCCGAAGCGATCTTCATCATGGAACGCCTGATGGACGAGGCCGCGCGCCAGACCGGCATCGACCGCGTGCAGCTGCGCCGGCGCAACTTCATCCGGCCCGAGCAGTTCCCGTACAAGAACCCGATGGGCCAGGTCTACGACGTCGGCGCCTTCGAGAAGATCATGGACGAAGGCCTGGACCTCGCGGACTGGAGCGGCTTCGAGCAGCGTTACGCGCAGAGCAAGGCGCGGGGCTTGCTGCGCGGCCTGGGCATCTCCACCTTCCTGGAGTGGACCAGCGGCAACAGCTTCGAGGAACGCATCACCGTCGACGTGAAGGCGGATGGCGTCATCGAAGTCTTCTCCGCCGTCAACCAGATGGGGCAGGGCATCGCGACGACGCTGGCGCAGCTGGTGGTGGACGTGTTCGGCGTGCCGATCGAGAAGGTTCGCGTGGTGCTGGGGGACACGGACCGCGGCGACGGCTTCGGCAGCGCCGGATCGCGCTCGCTCTTCACCGGCGGCTCGGCCGTGTACCTCGGGGCGGAGAAGACGCTGCAGACCGCGCGCGAACTCGCGGCGCAGTCGCTCGAAGCCTCGCCGGCCGATCTGGATTACGGGGACTGGCGCTTCACCGTGAAGGGCACGGACATCGCGATCGGGCTGTTCGACCTGGCCGCGAAGCAGCCCGGGGGACGCATCTTCACCGACCACACGAGTGCCGTCGCCGGCCCCAGCTGGCCGAATGGCTGCCACGTGAGCGAGGTGGAGATCGATCCGCAGACCGGCACGGTGCAGGTGGTGCGCTATTCGAGCGTCAACGACATCGGGCGTGTCGTCAACCCGATGATCGTGCGCGGCCAGCTCGATGGCGGCGCCGTGCAGGGCATCGGGCAGGCGCTGATGGAATACATGGCGTACGACCCCGAGAGCGGGCAGCCGGTGACCGGCACGCTGATGGACTATGCGGCGCCCCGGTTCGACGTGATGGCCTGCGAGTTCGTCACGGAGATGAACGAGACGGTGCCTTGCAAGAACAACCCGCTGGGCGTCAAGGGCGTGGGCGAGCTCGGGACGATCGGCGCGGCGCCGAGCGTGGTGAATGCGGTGGCGGACGCGTTGGCGCGTGCCGGCTTCGCCGACCAGGCGAAGGAGATCCAGATGCCGCTGACGCCGGCGAAAGTGTGGGGGATCCTGAGCGGGGCGTAGGAATCGTCATCCCCGCGGAGGCAGGGATCCAGGGCTTTCAAAAGCAAAAAGGCCGCGTGGTGCGCGGCCTTCTCATTGGGGAGCCCTGGATTCCCGCCTTCGCGGGAATGACGCGCTAAGAGTAAACCTCTTCCCGGAACTCCCGGTCCTTCTTCCCGAAGCCGTGGAAGTCGAAGTTCATCCGCGGCAGCTTGCCGCTGATCAGCTCCGCCATCGCCTTGCCGGAGCCGGCACCATGCGTCCAGCCCAGCGTGCCGTGGCCCGCGTTCACCCACAGGCCCGCGACGTGCGTGCGGCCGATGAAAGGAATGTTGGTCGGCGTCGCGGGACGCAGGCCGGTCCAGAACTTCGGGTCGCCGCCCTCTTCCGGCAGGCGCGTGTCGCACACGCCCGGCAGCACCTTCTCGATGCGCGCCGCCAGCATCCGGCAGCGGTCCTGCGCCAGCTGCGAGTTCAGCGTGGCGTCGTAGCCCGACACCTCGATCGTGCCGGCCACGCGCAGCTCGTTGCCCAGGCGGCTCATCGCCACCTTCACTTCGTCGTCGATCGTGCTCACGAAGGGCGCGTCCCCCGGCTTCTTCAGCTTGAAGGTGGCGCTGTAGCCCTTCCCGGGATAGATGGGCAGGTCCACGCCCACCTGGCGCAGCAGCGGCGCGCTGTACGAGCCGCAGGCAACCACCACGTCGTCCGCCACCAGGCGCTGCACGATGCCGGTGGCGCGGTCACGCACGCGCACCGACTCGATGCCGCCGCCGGAGGCCTCCAGGCGCTCGACGTCCTGGTTGAACAGGAACTGCACGCCTTTTTGCGCGCACAGCCGCGCCAGCTGCTGCGTGAAGACGCGGGCGTCGCCGCTCTCGTCGCTGGCCGTGTAGGTGCCCCCGACGATCTTGTCGAAGTTGCGGAAGGCCGGCTCGATGGCGAACAGCTCCTCGCGGCTCACCACCTTGCGATCGACGCCGTAGCGCTGCATCAGCTCGGCGGCGACGGCGGCATCGGCGAACGCCTTCTCGTCCGTGTAGAAGTGGGCGATGCCACGCTCCAGGCGGTTGTAGGCTATGCCGGTGGCGGCGACAACGTCCTTCAGTGCCGCATGCGAGTACGCGCCCAGCGCGACCAGCTGCTGCACGTTGCGCTCGAACGCCGCGTCGTTGCATTGCGCGAGGAACTGCAGTCCCCAGCGCCACTGTTGCCAGTCCAGCTGCGGGCGGAACAGCAGAGGCGCGTCGTTGCGGAACATCCACTTGAGCAGCTTCGCGGGTGCATGCCGGTTGGCCCAGGGCTCGCAATAGCTCACCGAGATCTGCGCGGCGTTGGCGAAGCTGGTCTCCAGGGCCGCGTCCTTCTGGCGGTCGACGACGATGACTTCATGGCCGCGTTCGGCCAGGTGCCACGCGGTGCTGATGCCGATGATGCCGGCGCCGAGGACGAGTGTTTTCATGCCTCCCAGTTTGCGGCGAAGGCGTCGTTTTCAAAAGCCGAATTAAACTTTGAAGCCGGCCATCAATTCGGCTAATCCATGCAGACCTACGATCCCGCCGCGCTCGAAGCCCTGGCTGCCATCGTGGAGGAGGGTGGCTTCGACCGCGCGGCGCAGCGCCTGAACATCACCCAGTCCGCCGTATCGCAGAGGTTGCGCGCGCTGGAGGCGCAGGTCGGGACGGTCCTGATCGTGCGCAGCCGGCCCATCAAGCCCACCTCGGCCGGCCTGCTGCTGCTCAAGCACACCCGGCAGCTGAGGTTGCTGCGCGCCGACCTCGAGCGCGACCTGCGCGAACTCGCGCCCAGCTCCACCGGCGGCGCGCGCGAGGAGGAGCGCATCTCCATCGCTGTCAACGCGGACAGCATCGCCACCTGGGCGCTGCCGGCGCTGGACACGCTGGCGCGCCAGGGGCTGCCGCTGGAGATCGTGACGGACGACCAGGACTTCACGCACGAGTGGCTGCGCGAGGGCAAGGTGCTCGGATGCGTGACGACGGTGAAGCAGGCGCTGCGAGGCTGCAGGGTCGTGCCGCTCGGAGCGATGCACTACATCGCCGTGGCCAGCCGCGAGTACATGCAGGCGCAGTTCCCGCAGGGACTCACGCCGCACAACTTCCGCGATGCCGCGTTCGTGGCGTTCAACCGCAAGGACGACATGCAGGCGGAATTCGTCGGCAAGGCCTTCGGCCTCAAGCGCGTGTCGCTGCACCAGCTGTTCGTCCCGAGCTCGGAGGGGCAGGTGCGTGCGGTGCTGGCGGCGTGGGGCGTGAGCGTCGTCCCCGAGCTGCTCACGCGTGGCCTGCTCGCCCAAGGGCGGCTGGTCAACGTGCTGCCCGACACGGCGGTGCCGGTGCAGCTGTATTGGCATTGCTGGAACCTCGAGTCGGCCGTGCTCGACCAACTGAGCGCCGCGCTCACGCGCGCGGCGGCCACGAGCCTGGTGCCCGCGGCAGCGTGATCAGCGCGCCGGCGTGGTCACGAGCGTTCCGCCGTACGGAAGGCCCATGTTGTCCGGGTTGGCCATGGCCAGCAGCACGGCGGCCAAGGCGGCAGCGATCCATGCAAGGGTCTGGGCCCACAGCGGTTTCATGTTTCTCTCCCTTCGCACTTTGCGTGCGACAGGAAGAAGTGTGCGCCTGGCGCGAGAAGGGCGCGCATGGCGTTTGTAAAGGCCCTGACGTGAATGTGTCCGAGTGCTGACGGACAGCTGTCATTCGAGTGCGAAAGACCTAATGCGCCGCGTGCGCGGCCGCGATGTCCAGCACGAGTTGCTCGCGAAAGCCTTCCTGCTCGCCCTTGCTCGCGTACCCGAGCGTGTTCGCCACGACGCGGCAGCCTTCCTCGACGTAGTCGAACTGGCAATGCAGGTGGCCGTGCAGCCACACCTGCGCCTGCGCCATCAGCGGCTGCAGCGAATTGCAGAACGCGGTGGTGGCCGGCGTGACGCCGTAGCGCGGATCCGCGCTTTGCAGGCTGGGCGCGAAGTGCGTGACGACCACCGTGGTGCCGGCGAAAGGGCGCGCCAGCGCCTCGCGCAACCAGGCCTGGCACACCAGCGCCTGTTCGCGCCAGCCTTCGGCCAGCCATGGCCGCCCGTGGCGCATGGCCGCGGCTTTCTGCAGGTAGAAGTTGGCCGCGCGAAAGGCCTTGTGGCGCAGTTTCAGTTGCTCCTGCAACGTGGCCTCCGGGCGGCCCGGTTGCAGCACGAGCGCATCGAAGTCCGCCCACAGCGTGGTGCCGAGGAAGCGCACGTCACCGAACACCGCCTCCTCGCGTTCCAGCCAGGTGATGCCCAGCCCGTCGCAGGTCTCGCGCAGCCGGGCATGCGTGGCGTCGAAATCCAGTAGGTCGTATTCGTGGTTGCCGGGCACATAGAGCACCGGCACCGGCCACCCGTGCTTGGGCGAGAAGCGCGTGAGGCCGAAGTCGTCCTGCTGCAGCCTGGAGCCGCGCTGGTAGGAGCCGACGTCGCCGGCCAGCACCAGCAAGTCGGCTTGCGGCGCGGGACGGGGGACATAGTTCGGATGGCCCTCCAGGTGCAGGTCGGACATCAGCTGGATCTTCACGGGCCCGATGGTACGGGCAGGCGCCAGCCGACAGGCTTCAGGGAGCGATCAACTGCTTGTCAGGCATCGCCCCGCAGCCAGGAGCCTGGGCGGCAGAGAAACGGGCCTGCGCCGGGGCTTGGAAGTGTGCCAGGCTAGGCGCAGGCGACGCCGTGTAGTGGACTACTCAAGGAGCCTGCAACGACGCATGGCGCGCTTCCAAGTCCCGGCCCGTAGGGTTGGGCCGACAAGGGGCCGGATGCGTCGTTGAAAAAGCGGGTCAAGCCGTCCAGGCTTGACCCGCTTTCGCGCCTAGCCTCCAGCCCCTTCTCGGCCCAACGCAGGCCCGTTTCTCTGCCGCCCAGGCTCCTAGCCTAGAGCTTCACGCCAGAGCCCCTCACGGTGGGCGCGAGCTGGGCGACCTGCTCTTTCACGAAGCCAGCAAAGGCGGCCTGGCTGACCGGCGAGGTGGTGATGCCAAGGTCCACCATCTTCTTCCTGATCTCCGCGCTGGCGAGGATCTCGTTGACCGCGGTGTTCAGGCGTGCCACCACGTCCGCCGGCATCTTCGCCGGGCCGGACAGGCCGAAGAAGTTGTCCAGCACCAGCTTGCGGTGGCCGCTCTCCACCACGCTGGGCACATCGGATGCCAGCGGCGATCGGTTCGCAGAGGTCACGGCCAGCGGCACGATCTGGCCGCTCCTGAAGTAAGGCACGAAGGCCGTGATGACGTCGATGCCCACCGGCACGACGCCGGCGATGAGGTCCGTCGTCATCGGGGCGCCGCCGCGGTACGGCACGTGCGTCATGTTCAGGCCCAGTTCCTTTTTCATCAGCTCGCCATAGATGTGGCCGATGGAGGCGGGGCCGCCGGAGCCGAAGTCCAGGCGCCCGGACTTCTTGGCTATGGCCTCCAGGTCGGCCAGCGTCTTGAGGCCCGACTTCGGATTGGCCATCACGACGCAGGGCGCGTTGCCGATCAGCGCGATGTGGGTGAAGGCTTCCACCGGGTCGTACGGTTGCTTTTCCAGCGCGAAGGGGCCGATGGAGATCGGCGTGGAGTTGGAAAGCATCAGGGTGTAGCCGTCCGCGGGCGCCTGCGCCACCATGAGGCCGCCGACGCTGCCGCCCGCACCCGGACGGTTGTCGACGACTACGGCTTGCCCCAGCTTGCCGGCCAGCTGCTCGGCCAGCACGCGCGCCACGATGTCGCTGGCGCCACCCGCGGCGAAAGTGACCACGATCTTCATCGGCTTGTCGGGCCAGGCAGCGAACGCGGGCAGGGCGACCGATGCCGCGCCGGCAGTCAGGGCTTGCAGGAAGCGGCGGCGGGGCAGGGCGGCGGGGGTGCGGCTCATGGAGATCTCCTCGTTGCACGCGGAATGGCGTGACCAGCGCCAACGCAAGCAGCATGCCCGTTGTGCTGGCAAAGCGCTAGCTGATGCTCCACTCGAAACCCTTGCGGGCCCCTTCCGCGACGGCTTTGCGCAGCCACGCATGGTCGCTGCGCTGTGCCTGGCGGCGGTGCCAGAGCATGTCGACGTGCACCGGCGGCACGTCGAAAGGCAGCTCGCGCTGAACCAGGGCGTTCTCGCGCCCGGTGACGCGCACGAAGTGCCGCGGCAGCACCGTGAGCAGGTCCGAGACCTCGACCACGCGGCCGGCGGTGAAGAACTGGTTGACCGTGAGCACCACGCGCCGCTGGCGGCCCAGCGACGCCAGCGCCTCGTCGACGAAGCCGAAGGGCCTGCCCGAGAAACTCACCAGCATGTGGCGCGCGGCGCAGAAGCCGTCGAGCGTCAGCGGCTCGTGCGCCAGCGCGTGCTCCTTGCGCATCACGCACACGTAGACGCCGTCGTAGAGCCGTTCGTGCTCGAAGCCGGGGAGCGTGCCGCCCTGGGCCTGCGCGGTCAGGTCGGCGAGCACGGCGGGAAAGTGGCCCACGGCCAGGTCGATCGTGCCCTCGTCCAGCAGGCGGCGCGGATCGCGCGTGGTCAGGGGCACCAGCCGGACGGTGACGCCGGGCGCCTCCCGCTCCAGGATCTCGACCAAGCCCGGGACGAGTTCTGCCGCGGTCGCATCCGCCATGGCCAGTGTGAAGCTGTTGCTGGCGCGTGCGGGGTCGAAGGTGCCGGGGGTGATGCTGGCCTCCAGCTGGCGCAGCGCCTCGCTCACCGCCGGCCAGAGCGCCAGCGCCCGTGGCGTCGGCTCGACGCCGTAGCCGCTGCGGCTGACGAGCCGGTCGTCCAGCGCGTCGCGCAGCCGGCTCAGCGCGTTGCTCACCGCCGGCTGCGTCATGTTGAGGTTGCGGGCGGCGCGGGTGAGGTTGCGCTCGGCCATCACCTGGTCGAACACGCGCAGGAGATTGAGGTCGAGGGTGCGGAAGTTGGGCGCTTTCATGCGGATCCTGAATGATAGGCATCACCAACCAAAAGTAGCCAAATATCAGGGACAACCCTAGTATTCATCCCACGCAAGCGGCACTTACGCCGCAAGCGACTGAAAAGGGGAAGAGTCAATGGCACGCATGATCAACATCGACTATCCGGTCCAGCACGCGGGCGTGAACCGCGTCGCCAACGGCCTGGCAGCCCTGGCCAGCTTCAGCATCACCCGCAGCGTCATCCACGGCCTTGCGGTCCTGGGCTCGCCGCTGACCCGCGCGTTCGGCGCGCTGGCCGCCGCGCGCAAGCAGCGCCGCGAGGACGAGAAGCTGTGGGACATCGCGCTGACCGATGCCCGCGTGATGGCCGACCTGAGCCGCGCGATGAGCAAGGACGCGCAGCGGGACGTCCGCGGCTACTACTGAAAGACCGGCATGGCCGCCGTCGCGCACACCGGCCTGGTCTCGCAGCTCCTGCAGCACCTGCCGCGCCGCCTGCTGGGCGCGCTGGATGCCTGGTCGCACGGCGTCGCCAAGCGCCGCGCCGAGCAGCGCATCCGCAGGTGGCAGCGGCGCCTGCCCTCGGAAACGGATTCGACCATCGAGTACCGGCTGAAGCCCTGGCGGGACTGATCCGTCACCGCCGCGCAGGCGAGGATCCGACTGCGGGAATGCACCTGAATCCGCCGGCGGCGCGTGTGCGTATGCTTCGTCATACGTCAACAACGGTCAGGAGACCCTCATGCCATCGCCGATCCCGCGTGTCCTCCTCTGCGTGCTCAGCGCCGGCATTTGCGCCTCGGCCGCCGCGCATCCCATCGAACCCGTCCCGAAAACGGAAGCCAGGATGGCCGGCGAGATCGCGACCTTCCGCAAGGACTTCGCCGCCGCAGCATCGGCGCGCGACGCCGTGGCGCTGCGCCGGTTCTATACCGAGGACTTCACCCACACGCACACGAGCGGCAAGGTGGACGGCAAGGACGCGAGGATCGTGAGCGTGATCGCGGCCGAACCTGCGGTGGAGCTTGCACCGACCCCCGAATTCAACCTTTCCTGCTTCGGCGAGTCGATGTGCGTGGCGCGGGCGCTGAGTCCCATCAAGCGCGCCAGCGACGGCAAGTGGTTCGACGTGCGCTGGACCCAGACCTACGTGAAGACCGGCAGGGGCTGGCAGATCGCGGTGAGCCAGGCGACAGGGCTGCCCAGCACGGTGCGCGAAGCGCCCTGAGCCGGCCCACGGAAAAGGCCACCGCGAGGTGGCCTTTTTGCGTGGATCCCTGGCCCCGCTTGCGCGGGGTGGCGCTTTACGCCGCCAGCCGCTTCTCGATCTGCGCCTTGGTGGCCTTCAGCTCCTGCGGCAGCCGATACGACAGCTGCTGGAACAGCTCCTGGTGCAGCTGCAGTTCCTTCTCCCAGGCCGGCAGGTCGATCGCGATCACCTGGTCGAACTGTTCCTTGGTGAAGGGCAGGCCGTCCCAGGTCAGCTCGTTGTACGCCGGGCTGATGCCGAAGGCGTGCTTCTGGCCCTGCGCCTTGCCTTCGATGCGGTCGATCATCCACTTGAGCACGCGCATGTTCTCGCCGTAGCCGGGCCACACGAACTTGCCGTCGGCCCCCTTGCGGAACCAGTTGGTGGTGAAGATCTTCGGCAGCTTCGCGCCGGTGGCCTGCAGCTTCTTGCCCAGGTCCAGCCAGTGCTGGAAGTAGTCGCTCATGTTGTAGCCCGTGAAGGGCAGCATGGCGAACGGGTCGCGGCGCACCACGCCCTGCTGGCCGATGATGGCGGCGGTGGTCTCGGACCCCATGGTCGCGGCCATGTAGACACCTTCGACCCAGTCGTTCGCCTCGGTCACCAGCGGCACCGTGGTGGAGCGGCGGCCTCCGAAGATGAAGGCGTCGATCGGCACGCCGGCCGGGTCGTCCCAGGCCGGGTCCAGCACCGGGTTGTTGGTCGCGGCCACGGTGAAGCGGGCGTTCGGGTGGGCGGCCTTGGCGCCGGTCTCGCGCGCGATCTGCGGCGTCCAGTCCTTGCCCTGCCAGTCGATCGCGTGCGCAGGCGCGTCGCCGTCCATGCCTTCCCACCACACGTCGCCGTCGTCGGTGAGGGCGACGTTCGTGTAGATCACGTCCTTCTTCAGCGACTCCATGCAGTTGGGGTTCGTCTTGTAGTTCGTACCCGGCGCAACGCCGAAGTAGCCGGCTTCTGGATTGATGGCATACAGGCGGCCGTCCGCGCCCGGCTTGATCCAGGCGATGTCGTCGCCCACCGTCGTGACCTTCCAGCCCTCGAAGCCCTTGGGCGGGATCAGCATGGCGAAGTTGGTCTTGCCGCAGGCGGACGGGAAGGCCGCCGCGACGTGGTACTTCTTGCCGGCGGGCGAGGTGACGCCCAGGATCAGCATGTGCTCGGCCAGCCAGCCCTGGTCCCGGCCCATCGTGGAGGCGATGCGCAGCGCGAAGCACTTCTTGCCCAGCAGCGCGTTGCCGCCGTAGCCGGAGCCGAAGGACCAGATCTCGCGCGTCTCGGGGTAATGGACGATGTACTTGGTCTGGTTGCAGGGCCAGGTGGTCTTGTCGGTCTCGCCCGGCTGCAGCGGCGCGCCGATGGTGTGCACGCAGGGCACGAATTCCCCGTCAACGCCCAGCACGTCGTACACGGCCTTGCCCATGCGGGTCATCAGGCGCATGTTGACGGCGACGTAGGCGCTGTCGGAGAGCTCCACGCCGATGTGGGCGATGTTGGAACCCAGGGGACCCATCGAGAAGGGCACCACGTACATCGTGCGGCCGCGCATGCAGCCGTCGAACAGCGGGTGCAGCGTCTTGCGCATCTCGGCCGGATCGACCCAGTTGTTCGTGGGGCCGGCGTCTTCCTGCTTCTTCGAGCAGACGAAGGTGCGGTCCTCCACGCGGGCGACGTCGCTCGGGTCGGAGTTGGCCAGGAAGGAGCCCGGGCGCTTGGCCGGGTTCAGCTTCTTGAACACGCCCTTGTCCACCAGCAACTGGCACAGGCGGTCGTATTCCTCTTCGCTGCCGTCACACCAGTAGATCTGGTCCGGCTTGCACAGGGCGGCCATGTCGGCGACCCAGGCGAGCAGCCGGGCGTTCTTGACATGGGCGGGGGCCTGCAGGTTCAGGCCTTGCATGACGGGAGAGTTCATCCTCGGGACTCCTAAGTTGAAAAGCGTGTTTCCAAAAGGAGGCGAGGGGTCCGCAGCCCGATGCGCGCCCTTTGAAAACAGGCTTGACGTCAGTCGGCTGCGGGTCGTCCACCGCTGGGTCGGCTGGGAGGGCCATTTTAGGGAGGGCGGATGCGGACTTCCGCGTGACAAGCTGCGATTCCATGCAAAAGATGCATGGCCTTATGCGATTCCTCGGCCGTGCGCCAAAAACGAAAGCCCCCGGGCATCGCTGCCAGGGGGCCTTTGCGTGTGAAGCGGGGGTCAGGCCATGTAGATGGCGATAAAGGCCAGCAGGAACATCAGCGCGGCGCCCACGGCCGGAAGCACGATGGGGATGATGGGCACCACCGCCTCGACGGCGTCCTGCGGCTCGAAATCGGCGCCATGACCGTGCTTGGCGGGTTCGTTGGGGCTGGCCATTCGGTTCTTCCTGTGGATCTTGCGGTTTTCGCGATTCTAACGTGGCGTCCCTCCCTCTCCCGCCCCGCGGGAGAGGGCTGGGGTGAGGGTGGGGGTGAGGGCAGTCAGAGCAGGGCGTACGTGGTCGTGGCCCGGCAGGCGCTCTTTCCGTCCTCGGCACCGCGGATGTCGATCTCGCCGAAGGCCAGCGACTTGCCGGCTCGGACCACGCGGGCCTGCACCAGCGCGTCCTGGCCCGACAGCGGTTTCAGGAAGCTGGTGTTCATCTGGACGGTCGTGCAGGGCCGGAACGCGCCGAAGTGATTGATGAGCGCCAGCACCATGGCGGTGTCGGCCGCGGCCATCATGGCCTGGCCGCACACCATGCCGCCCACGCGCGACAGCTGGTCGCTGCGCGGCAGGCGCAACGTGACGCTGTCCGCATCGAAGGCATCCACCCGCAAGCCGAGCGCCTGCACCCATGGCGCAAAGTACTCGGGCAGCGCGCCCTGCAGCGTTTCCTGGTCCATCACTCCTCCTCTGCCTGGAAGCCGGCGTCGCGCAGCGCCTGCAGCAGCGCCTTCACGTGCTCGCGGCCTCGTGTCTGCACCACCAGCTCGATCTCGACATTCTGGGCGGCCAGCACGGTGAAGGCCCGCTGGTGGTGGACCTCGTCGATGTTGGCGCCGGCCTCGCTGACCACGTTGGTGATGCGGGCCAGCGAACCGGGCACATCTCGCGCGCACACCTTCATGCGCGCCAGCCGCCCGGCGCGCACCATGCCGCGCTGGATGATGGCGGCCAGCAGCATCGGATCGATGTTGCCACCGCCCAGGACCAGCCCGACCTTGCGCCCCGCGTAGCGCTCCGGCTCCTTCATCACCGCGGCGAGCGGCGCCGCGCCCGCGCCCTCGACCAGCGTCTTCTCGATGTCCAGCAGCGTCACGATCGCCTGCTCGACGTCGCCCTCGTCCACCAGCACCACGTCGTCGACGTAGCGCTCGACCAGCGGCGCCGTCAGCGTGCCCGGCCGTCCCACGGCGATGCCTTCGGCGATGGTCGATGCGCCCTGGGGCAGCGAGGCCTTCTTCATCGCGTTGTACATATTGGGAAAGCGCAGCGTCTGCACGCCGATGATGCGCAGGTCGGGCTTGAGGCCCTTGGCCGCGGCCGCCATGCCGCCGATCAGCCCGCCGCCGCCGATCGCCACCACCAGGGTGTCGAGTTCCGGCACTTCCTCCAGCATTTCCAGCGCCACCGTGCCCTGCCCGGCGATGATGGCCGGGTCGTCGTACGGATGCACGAAGATCAGCTCGCGCTGCTGCGCCAGTTCCAGCGCGTGGGCGCGGGATTCTTCCAGCGTGTCGCCGTGCAGCACCACCTCGGCGCCGAAGCCGCGGGTGCGCTCCACCTTCACCATGGGGGTGAAGCGGGGCATGACGATCACGGCGTGGATCCCGAGGCGCTGCGCGTGGTACGCCACGCCCTGGGCGTGGTTGCCGGCGCTCATGGCGATCACGCCGCGCTGCCGCTCGTCGCTGCTGAGTTGCGCCAGCTTGTTGCAGGCCCCACGCTCCTTGAACGACGCGGTGAACTGCAGGTTCTCGAATTTCAGGAACACCTGGCAGCCCGCCAGCTGCGACAGCATGCGCGATTCCACGCAGGGCGTGTTCAGCACCTGGCCCGCCAGGCGGGCGTGGGCAGCGCGGATCTCCGGAAGGCCGGTCATGGCGGCATTGTGAACGCTGGGCGAATCGGCATGGGGATGCCGCACGCCGCGCTGTCTTCCATGTAGCATCGACTCGCGTTATCGTCAGCCTCGCGCTGTACCCCCCCTGGAGGTCGATTGGCCAAGCGTTCGCTGGATATGCAGGTGCTGCCCTCACCGGGTCTCAAGGACGCTCCCGTCCTGGACCTGATGTGCTCGCACTTCGTGTTGACGCTCGCGGCCAAGCAGGGCGCCAAGTTCAACGTGCGCCGCGACCTCAATGGCCTGCTGTCGCTCGCCGGCCGCCACCTGGTGTGGCCGGTCACCTCGCTGGAGCGGCTGCGCGAGTTCCTGGGCCGCCGCTGCAAGGACAAAGAGTTCTGGCGTGCCCACGAGCAGCTGTCCACGCGCGAATTCCTCGATCGGCATGGCGTGTGGCGCGGCCCCTACGAGGAAGGCACGCTGTTCTTCTACCTGGACGAATACGCGAAGGACCAGCCCAAGGACCTGCTGTCGGTGCTCACGGTCACCGGCGAGTGGCTCACGCACGCGCTGAAGAAGCATTCCACGCTGGTGGAAAAGAACATCGACGCGCTGGCCACGCTGCTGCAGTTGAACAAGGCCGAGCGCGCCCTGCTGCTTTACGGCACGCTGGCGCGCTACCAGCGCGACCTGCGCAGCCTGCTGGTGGAATTCAAGGTGAACAACGCGCCGGAGGCCTATGCCGCGATCGCGGAGGTTGCGGGCGTCAATGCGGCGGAAGTGGGCGAGGCGCTGCGCGCGGGCTCGCGGCTGGAGCGCATCGGCCTGGTGGAGAACCTGATTTCCGAGCACAACATCACGGACCTGGCGGACCTGATGAAGGTCAGCGAGAAGCT
>DATAGN010000174.1:0-4116 GCA_036263715.1 Ramlibacter sp. | reverse complement strand
GCCGAACCCCGGCGTGAACGCCGTCACTTCCCGATGCAAAAGCGCGAGAAGATCACCCCCAGCAGGTCATCCGCGCTGAACTCCCCCGTGATCTCCGACAGCGCGTTCTGCGCGAGGCGCAGTTCCTCGGCCAGCAGGTCCAGCGCCTGCGCCTGCTGCGCGAGCAGCGCCGCGGCTTCCATCAGGTGCGCGTCGACGCGGCGTAGCGCGTGCAAGTGGCGTTCGCGCGCGATGAAGACGCCTTCGGGTGCGGCCTGCCAGCCGGCGATGGCGAGGAGCTGCTGGCGGAGTTGCTCCAAGCCTTGGCCCGTCTTGGCGGACAACGTCATTCCCGCATTCCCCGCCGTCATTCCCGCGGAGGCGGGAATCCAGGGCTCCCGGTCTTCTTCTTCAAAGCCCTGGATCCCCGCCTTCGCGGGGATGACGGCGTCGGACGCGCCCGCGGGCGTCGTGACCGCATCCGCCTTGTTCCACACATCGATCACCGGCACGTCGGCCGGCAACCTCGCCGCGATCGCCGCATCCGCTTCCCGGTACTCCGCCAGATCCGCCCGCGTGAGGTCATGCAGGAACACCACCGCATCGGCCTTCTCGATCTGCCCCCACGCACGCTCGATGCCGATCTGCTCCACCTGGTCCGCGCCCTCACGCAACCCCGCCGTGTCCACCACATGCAGCGGCACGCCCTCGATCTGGATCGTCTGCCGCACGATGTCGCGCGTGGTGCCGGCGATCGGCGTCACGATGGCGAGCTCCGCACCGGCCAGCGCATTCAGCAGCGAGCTCTTGCCCGCGTTCGGCTGCCCCGCGATCACCACGTGCAGGCCCTCGCGCAGCAACGCGCCCTGGTGCGCGCGCTGCATCACCCGCGCCAGGTTCTGCTGCAGGCGTTCCAGCTGGCCCTGCGCGTCGGCCTTCTGCAGGAAGTCGATCTCTTCCTCGGGGAAGTCGAGCGTCGCCTCCACCAGCATGCGCAGGTTGATCAGGGCATCACGCAGTGCGTGGATCTCATGCGAGAACTCGCCCGCGAGCGAGCGCGTCGCGCTGCGCGCGGCCGCCTCCGTGCTGGCGTCGATCAGGTCCGCGATCGCCTCCGCCTGCGCGAGATCGAGCTTGCCGTTCAGGAAGGCGCGTTGCGTGAACTCGCCCGGCTCCGCCACCCGAAGGTTGATGGACGCGCCGGCTTCCAGGCAGCGCGCCAGCAGCAACTGCAGCACCACCGGGCCGCCGTGCGCCTGCACTTCGAGCACGTCTTCGCCGGTGTACGAATGCGGCGCCGGGAAGTGGATCGCCAGGCCCTGGTCGATGGCGCTGCCGTCGGCGGCGCGAAAGGTGAGGTAAGTCGCCTCGCGCGGCTTGAGCGCGCGGCCGCACACCGCTTCGACAACGGGCTGCACCGACTTCGCCGACACGCGCACGATGCCGACCGCGCCGCGGCCGGGCGCGGTGGCGATGGCGGCGATGGGTTGGTCGAGGCGGGCGAGCATGGGGGGATTGTCCATCGTCATTCCCGCGAAGGCGGGAATCCAGGGCGTCCGCAAAGTGAAAGCGGCCCCGCGGGGCCGCCTTGAAAGCTCTGGATCCCCGCCTCCGCGGGGATGACAGAGAGCCGCGGGGATGACGAAGATTTACTTCGCCGCGTTCCCGAACTTCGGCAGATTGAACTCCGGCGGCACGCCCATCCGCACGTTGATCAGCCACTGCTGCGCGATCGACAGGATGTTGTTCGTGATCCAGTACAGCACCAGGCCGGCCGGGAAGAAGAAGAACATCACGCTGAAGATCAGCGGCATGAACCACATCATCTTGGCCTGCATCGGATCCGGCGGCACCGGGTTCAGCGCCGTCTGCAGCAGGGTCGTGAGCGTCATCACCGCCGGCAGGATGAAGTAGGGGTCCGGCGTCGACAGGTCGCGGATCCACAGGATCCAGGGCGCATTGCGCATCTCCACCGAGGACAGCAGCACCCAGTACAGCGCGATGAACACGGGGATCTGCACCATGATCGGCAGGCACCCGCCCAGGGGGTTGACCTTCTCCTCGCGGTAGATGCGCATCATCTCCTGCTGCATCTGCTGCGGGTTGTCCTTGTGGCGCTCGCGCAGGGCCATCACCTTCGGGTTGATGGCCTTCATCTTGGCCATGCTCTCGTACGCCTTGGCCTGCAACCAGTAGAAGGCGATCTTGATCAACAGCACCAGCGCCATGATCGCGAAGCCCCAGTTGCCGATGAAGCTGTGCAGCTTCTCCAGCAGCCAGTACAGCGGCTTGGCCAGGATGGCGAACATGCCGTAGTCCTTGACCAGGTCGAGGCCGGGCGCCACGCGCTCGAGCATCTTCTCTTCCTGCGGGCCGATGAACAGCTTGGCGTCCACGGCCTGCGTGGCGCCGGGCGCGATGGCCGGCAGCGTCGCGATGGAGCCGACGGAATAGAGGTTGTCGACCTTGCGCACGAAGTTCTCGCGCTTCAAGCCGTCCGGCAGGATCCAGGCACCGGCGAAGTAGTGCTGCACCATCGCGACCCAGCCCGTGGTGGCGTCCTTCTGGAACTCCGCCTTGTTCTTGTCGATGTCGGTGAACTCGATCTTCTGGTACTTCTGCGCCTCGGTGTACACCGCCGGGCCCGTGAAGGTGCCGGTGGGGTTGGTGATGAACGAGCCGCCGCTGCTGGTGGCGCCGCGCATGAACTGGGTATACAGCTGCGGGGTGACGGGGGCCGTGCCGCGGTTCTGCACTTCGTGCCGCACCGGGATGTCATA
Source organism: Ramlibacter sp. (assembly GCA_036263715.1). Taxonomy (GTDB): domain Bacteria; phylum Pseudomonadota; class Gammaproteobacteria; order Burkholderiales; family Burkholderiaceae_C; genus Ramlibacter. The sequence goes on along the minus strand of DATAGN010000174.1, from coordinate 1,357 downwards.
GGCGCCGCGGCGCAACGTGTACGTCTTGACCAGCTTCACGCCGTTCTTTTCGGCCGACTCGAAGCGCACCACCAGTTCGTTGGCGCCATCCCTCAAGGCGCGGTCGCCGCTGAAGGTCATCGGCGTCTTGTGGTTGGGGAAGTCGCCGCCGATCAGTCCGCTGTGCGCCACGTAGACGTGATCGGGGCCGTTCTGCATCAGCAGCAGGTTGGTGGTCTTGTTGTCCGACGCCGAATCGGCCGCGTGCTTGAGCAGTTCCGTGCGCACGATGGAGCCGCCTTCGGTGTCGAAGGTGATGCGCATCACGTCGGTGCTCACCGTGACCATCTCGCGCGGCGCCGTGGCGGCCGCAGGTGCTGCACCAGGCACGCCCCCCGCCGGGGCGGCGGTGCCGCCCGTGGCGCTGGGCACGGCGGCCGTCGCAGCGGTGCCCGGCGCGCTGGCCGCACCCGCCGGGGCGGTGGCCGTGGCGGCCGGTTTGCCCGAGGGGAAGAAGGTCGCCTGCCGGCCGTTGTAGACCTGCCATTGGTCCCAGAGCATCACCAGCGAGAAGCCGAAGATCACCCAGAGGATGGTGCGGCGGATGTCGGTCATGGAGTTTTCTTGTATTGGAAGCGGGAGAACAGCCGCGGCGGCGCGGCGGGCACGGGGTCGTGTCCGCCCGCGCACCAGGGGTGGCAGCGCGCGATGCGCGCGGCCGTGAGATACGCGCCTGCCGCGGCGCCGTGGCGCTGCAGGGCCTCTAATGAATAGAGCGAGCAGGTGGGCGTGAAGCGGCAGGAGGAGCCGATCCAGGGGGAGAGGGTCAGGCGGTAGGCTTTGACCAGGTCCATGAGGATGCTGCGCATCATTCCTGGGAGCCCTGGATCCCCGCCTGCGCGGGGATGACGACCTTGGAGAACAACTGCAGCAACTCGTTGCGCACCGATTTCTTCAGCGCATCCGACCACGCGCTCGGGAAGTCCGCGCGCGTGAAATCCATGCGCAGCCGCACCACATGGGCGGCGGCGGGCAGGCGCGGCGCGAAGGATTCGCTCACGGAATAGATCTGGCGTCGGATGCCGTTGCGGGTGACCGCGCGTTTCGCCCAGCGCTTGGGCACCACCGCGCCGATCCAGGGTTCGCCGGACACAGCAAACAGGCCCTGGGGTCGCTGGGACCCAGGGCCTGCGGGGGCGGACGGCGCATCGAGCGGTGCGCGATGCAGCACGAAATGGGGCGTGCGGGAAACGGTGCCGCCTGCCATCGCTGCATCGAACTGTGCCCGGGACTTGAGCCGCTGCACGGTCGGCAGGCGCAGGCGCGCTCTGGCGAACGGGCGCTTAGACGGCCAGGCGCTTGCGGCCCTTGGCGCGGC
>DATAGN010000173.1:0-2101 GCA_036263715.1 Ramlibacter sp. | reverse complement strand
CGGGTCCACCTTCAGCGGGTCCGGGTTGTCCTTGAGCGTGAGCGTCGGGCAGCCGGACAGGCGAATGCACGCGTGGTCGCCGTTGCAGACGTCCTCGTCCACGCCGTACTTCACGCGCACCACGCGTTCGCCCCTCTTCAGCAGCGACTGGATCCACGGCTTGATGCGGCGCTGGCGTTCCAGCTGGCATTCGCCCTCGGCGATGATCACCTTCAGCCCGTTGAAGTCGCTGGTGAAGGCCTCGGTGAGCGTCGCGCGCATCTTCTCCACCTCGTAGGTGTGGACCGTGCGCATCCACTGCAGGCCGAGTCCCTTCAGCGCCGACTCGATGGTCTGGTTGGTGTGGACCATGCTGCGCGACTTGTCGGCCTCGGCGAACTTCGCATCCTCGTGCGGCGTGGAGAGGATCTCCTGCGTGCCGGTCGCCGAGGTGTAGCCGTTCTTGAAGATCAGCAGCACCGCGTCATCGCCGTTGAAGAGCGCGCTCTGCACGCCGGTGAGCAGGCCGTTGTGCCAGAAGCCGCCGTCGCCCATGATCGCCAGCGTGCGCCGCTGCATCATGGGCGAGACGCCCGCGCGGGAGGCGAGCGACATGCCGTAGCCCAGGATCGAGTGGCCCATGGAGAAGGGCTCGAAGGTGCCGAAGGCGTGGCAGCCGATGTCGGCGGCCACGTGCACGTTGCCGATGTCCTGCTGCGCCAGCTTGAGCGCCGAGAACACCGGGCGCTCGGGGCAGCCGATGCAGAAACTCGGCGGCCGCGCCGGCAGCGGCTTGGCCAGCGTCGCGGCGGCGGCCTGGCGGCGCTCGGCGTTGCCCGTGAGCCAGCGGCGGGCGGTTTCCGTGTCGGGGCCGGGCAGGTAGCTCGCCGCGAACTGCGTCAGGCCCGTGGCCAGGACTTCGACGCTGTACTCGCCGCCGGAAGGCAGCAGGTCCTTGCCATGCAGCTTCGTCTGGATGTCGCGCCGGCGCAGCAGCGTGGCGATCTCCTGCTCGATGTATTCGGGCTGGCCTTCCTCCACCACCAGCACCGCGCGCTTGCCCACGCAGAAGTCGGCCACCTGTTCCGGCACCAGCGGATAGGTGACGTTCAGGCAAAGGATCGGGATCTCGGTCTCGCCGAAAGCGTCCGCCAGCCCCAGTTGCTGCAGCGAGCGGATCAGCGCGTTGTAGATGCCGCCCTGCACGACGATGCCCAGGTCGTCGTGCCGGCCGGCGAACAGTTCGTTGAGCTGGTGCTCCACCACGTACTTGCGCGCGGCGGGAATGCGCTGCTCGCTCTTGAGTTTCTCGTGGCGGAAGGTCACCGGCGGGTGCGCCAGCTTCATGTAGTCGAAGCTGCCCGGGTTCTCCATCAGCGCCCGCGTGGAAATCGCGGGAGGCACGTTGTCCCGGGCCTCGAAGCTGCCGCGCACGTGGCAGGCGCGGATGCGCAGCTCCAGGATGCAGGGCATGTTGGACGTCTCGGACAGGCGGAAGCCTTCCTCCACCATGCGCGTCATCACGCCGAGGTCCGGGCGCGGGTCGAGCAGGCACATGGTGGACTTCAGCGCGAAGGCATGCGTGCGCTCCTGGATCACCGAGGCGCCCTCGCCGTAGTCCTCGCCCACCACGATCAGCGCGCCGCCGGTGACGCCGGGCGAGCTGAGGTTGGACAGCGCGTCGGCGGCGACGTTGGTGCCGACGATGGACTTCCAGGTCACGGCGCCGCGCAGCGGGTAGTGGATCGAGGCACCGAGCATCGCCGCGGCCGAGGCCTCGTTGGAGCAGGCCTCCACGTGCACGCCGAGTTCGTCCATGTAGTCCTTGGCCTGGACCATCACGTCCAGCAGGTGCGACACGGGCGCGCCCTGGTAGCCGCCGATGTAAGCCACGCCGGACTGCAGCAGCGCCTTGGTGATCGCGAGGATGCCCTCGCCGTGGAACGTGTCGCCGGCGCCCAGGCGCAGCGACTCGATTTCCTTGCTGAATGAAACTTCCAAAGCTTGGCCTCCCGGGGAACAGGCAAGTGTCGGCGGCCGCGCGCCATCCATCAATACAATGAGCCGACTAAGGCTTATCAGCCAGATGCATATCAAGGACATCGACCTGAACCTGCTGCGG
>DATAGN010000172.1:0-14614 GCA_036263715.1 Ramlibacter sp. | reverse complement strand
CGCCCGCACCTTCGGTGTGGAAGGCGCAGATGCCGCGCCCCTTGGTCGCGGCGATCGTGTTCTCCACGAAGCCCGACTCGTTGAGCGTGTCGGAGTGGATCGCTACCTGGATCTCCATCGCATCGGCCACGTCCAGGCAGTTGTCGATGGCCGCCGGCGTGGTGCCCCAGTCCTCGTGCAGCTTCAGGCCGATCACGCCGGCTTCGACCTGCTCGCGCAGCGCCTCGGGCCGGCTCGCGTTGCCCTTGCCCATGAACCCCAGGTTCATCGGAAAGCCATCGGCCGCCTGCAGCATGCGCTGGATGTTCCAGGGGCCGGGCGTGCAGGTGGTGGCGAAGGTGCCCGTGGCCGGGCCGGTGCCGCCGCCGAACATGGTGGTGACGCCCGAGGCCAGCGCCTCCTCGATCTGCTGCGGGCAGATGAAGTGGATGTGCGAATCGATGCCGCCCGCGGTGACGATCGCGCCTTCGCAGCTGATGATCTCCGTGCCGGGGCCGATGACGATGCCGATGCCGGGCTGCGTGTCCGGGTTGCCCGCCTTGCCGATCGCGGCGATGCGGCCGTCCTTCAGCCCGATGTCGGCCTTGACGATGCCCCAGTGATCGAGGATGAGCGCGTTGGTCAGCACCGTGTCCATCGCACCCTGGGCGTTGGTGCGCTGGGACTGCGCCATGCCGTCGCGGATGGTCTTGCCGCCGCCGAACTTGACCTCCTCGCCGTAGCCGCCGGCGCGCAGCGTGTAGTCGTCCTCGACCTCGATCACCAGCTCGGTGTCGGCCAGGCGCACGCGGTCGCCCTGGGTCGGGCCGAACATTTCCGCATAGGCGCGGCGGGGGATGGTTGCCACTACAGTTTTCCTTGCACGAGGCCGCGGAAGCCGTAGACCACGCGCTCACCGGCGAAATCGACCAGTTCCACGGTGCGCTGCTGCCCCGGCTCGAAGCGCACGGCGGTGCCGGAGGCGATGTTCAGGCGCATGCCGCGCGCGCCGGCGCGGTCGAACTGCAGCGCGCCGTTGGTCTCGGCGAAGTGGTAGTGCGAGCCCACCTGGATAGGCCGGTCGGCCGTGTTCTGCACGACCACCGTCAGCGTGCGGCGGCCGGGGTTCAGCGCGTGGTCGCCGTCGTCGGTGATCAGTTCGCCGGGCGTCAAGCTCACTCCCCGCGGGACAGCCAGATCGCCAGCGCCACCAGGGCGGCCGCGCCGAGGAAGCCGTAGGCGTCGCTGGCATGCCAGTGCGAGTCCGTGGCGATGCCGTGGCCGCCGTGGGCGTGGGCGTGCAGGGAGAGCAGGGACGCGGCGAGCGCGGTCAGGCAACGCATGGTGGGGTTCCTCAGACGATGGGCTGGTGGACGGTGACGAGCTTGGTGCCGTCGGGGAAGGTCGCTTCGACCTGGATCTCCGGGATCATGTCGGCGACGCCGTCCATGACGTCGGCACGGGTGAGCACCGCGCGGCCTTCGCTCATGAGTTGCGCGACCGACTTGCCGTCGCGCGCGCCTTCCATGACGGCGGCGGAGATCAGGGCCATGGCTTCCGGGTAATTGAGCTTCAACCCGCGCCCGCGCCGTCGTTCGGCCACCAGGGCGGCGGTGAAGAGGAGGAGCTTGTCCTTTTCGCGGGGGGTGAGTTCCATGTCGTGGCTCCCGTTGCAAGTCCCGGGCCGGGTTTTCAGGCCAACAGCCGGACGCAGAGGACGCAAAGGTGGCGCAGAGGACGCAAAAGAACAGCCCTTGAAGTCTTTTTTGCGTCTTCTGCGCTACTTCTGCGTCCTCTGCGTCCGGATGTTGGTTGTAGCCGTTCCCCGGCACGAAAGCTGCAGATACGGCCGGTGGGCCCCACCATCCCGATCGTCCCTGTCGAACACCACGCCGCGCCGCAGCGGGTGGTGAAGGTGCGCCGCGACTACAACAACTGGGTCGCCAGCGAGACGATGGAGGACTACGCGCTGCGCTACACGCCGCAGCGCTTTCGCAAATGGTCCTCCTGGCGCGTCGCCAACACCGCCTTCGGCGCCGCCTCGTTCCTGATCCTCGAAGCCGTGGGCGCCACGCTGCTGGTGAAGTACGGCTTCCTCAACGCCTTGTGGGCCATCCTGGCCACCGGCCTGATCATCTTCCTGGCCGGCCTGCCGATCAGCATCTACGCCGCCCGCCACGGCGTCGACATGGACCTGCTCACCCGCGGCGCCGGCTTCGGCTACATCGGCTCCACGCTCACCTCGCTGATCTACGCCTCCTTCACCTTCATCTTCTTCGCGCTCGAAGCAGCCGTCATGGCCTATGCGCTGGAGCTGGCGCTGGGCATTCCGCCCAGCTGGGGCTACCTCGTCTGCGCACTCGTCGTGATCCCGCTGGTCACGCACGGCGTGTCCACCATCAGCCGCCTGCAGATCTGGACCCAGCCCCTGTGGCTGGTGATGCTGGTGGTGCCTTTCGTCTATGTCCTCGTGCGCGATCCTGGTGCCTTCGCCGGGATCACGCACTACGCTGGTGAAAAGGCGCCTGCCGGCGGCTTCCATCTGCACGCTTTTGGTGCTGCGCTCACGGTGGGCATCGCCCTCATCACGCAGATGGGCGAACAGGCGGACTATCTGCGCTTCATGCCGGCGCGCACCGCGAAGAACCGCGTGGCCTGGTGGGCGGGCGTGCTGGCGGGCGGCCCGGGCTGGGTGCTGCTGGGCGTGCTCAAGATGCTGGGTGGCGCCGCCCTGGCCTACCTCGCCATCACGCACATGGTGCCCGTCGACCGCGCGGTGGACCCCAACCAGATGTACCTGGCCGCCTACGAGTACGTGTTCCCGCACTACGGCATGGCGGTGGCGGCAACGGCGCTGTTCGTGGTCGTGTCGCAGTTGAAGATCAACGTCACCAATGCGTATGCCGGGTCGCTGGCCTGGTCCAACTTCTTCTCCCGCGTGACGCACAGCCATCCGGGCCGCGTGGTGTGGGTGGTGTTCAACACGCTCATCGCCTTCATGCTGATGGAGATGAACGTGTTCCAGGCGCTGGCCGACGTGCTGGGCCTGTACTCCAACATCGCCATCGCCTGGATCATGGCGGTGGTGGCCGACCTGGTGGTGAACAAGCCGCTGGGCCTGTCGCCGCGCGGCATCGAGTTCAAGCGCGCCTACCTGTACGACGTCAACCCGGTCGGCGTCGGCGCGATGGCGCTCGCTTCCGCGCTGTCGATGGCCGCGTACCTCGGCGTGTTCGGTCCCGGCGCGCAGGCCTTCTCGGCGCTGATCGCGATGGGCGTGGCCTTCGTCACCGCACCCGCGATTGCCTGGGCGACCCAGGGCCGCTACTACATCGCCCGCACGCCCGAGGGCAGCTATCGCCGCGCCGCCGCGCGCCGCTGCGTGATCTGCGAGCGCAGCTACGAAGGCCCGGACATGGCGCATTGCCCGGCCTACCAGGGGCCGATCTGCTCGCTGTGCTGCACGCTCGATGCGCGCTGCGGCGACCTGTGCAAGCCGCACGCGAGCCTGTCCGCGCAGTGGTCGGCGGCGCTGCGCGCGCTGTTGCCGCGGCGCGTGTGGCCCTATCTCGACACCGGCCTGGGCCACTTCCTGCTGCTGATGCTGGTGATCGCGCCGATCCTGGGCGCGCTGTTCGGGCTGCTGTACCACCAGGAAGTGCAGCAGGCCGGCCCGTTGTCGGCCGGCCCCCTGCGCGCCACCTTCCTCAAGGCCTACCTGGCGCTGTTGCTGGTCGCCGGCATCGTCGCCTGGTGGCTGGTGCTCGCGCACAAGAGCCGGCAGGTTGCGCAGGAAGAGTCGAACCGCCAGACGCACCTGCTGATGCGCGAGATTGAATCGCACCGCCAGACCGACGAGGCGCTGCAGCAGGCCAAGCAGGCGGCCGAACAGGCGCGCCACGCGGCGGAGCAGGCCAACCACGCCAAGAGCCGCTACATCAGCGCCATCAGCCATGAACTGCGCACTCCCCTGAACAGCATCCTGGGCTACGCCCAGCTGATGGGGGAGGACACCGCCATCCCGCCGCATCGCCGCCACGCGGTGCACGTCATCAAGCGCGGTGGCGAGCACCTGCTGTCGCTGATCGAAGGCACGCTGGACATCGCCCGCATCGAGTCCGGCAAGATGTCGCTGAACGTCAAGCCGATGGGCTTTGCCGACTTCGTGCACGAACTCGCGGGCCTGTTCGAGCTGCAGGCTGCGGCCAAGGGGCTGGCCTTCCGTTTCGAGGCCGAAGGCACGTTGCCCGAGGTGGTGCGCGGCGACGAAAAGCGCGTGCGGCAGATCGTCATCAACCTGCTGGGCAACGCGATCAAGTTCACGACCGCGGGCCAGGTGGTCTTTCGCATCCGGCACCAGCGCGAGCTGGCGGTCGTGGAAGTCGAGGACACCGGACCGGGCATGAGCACGCAGGAACTGGCGCAGATCTTCGAGCCGTTCGCGCGCGGCCAGAGCGCCAGCCACGGCGCGCCGGGCGCGGGCCTGGGCCTCACCATCGCCAAGATGCTGACCGACCTGATGGGTGGCGAGCTGAGCGCCAGCAGCACGCCGGGGCAGGGCTCGGTGTTCCGCGTGCGCCTGTTCCTGCCGGAAGTGCGCGCCGCCGTGCTGCCGGCGCGTACCGAAGACAAGGTGCGGCGTGGCTATGCCGGCGAACGCCGCCGCATCCTGGTGGTCGACAACGAGGAAGCCGACCGCGAGCTGCTGGTGGCGCTGCTGGAGCCGCTCGGCTTCGAGCTGCGCACCGCCGCCAGCGGCCACGATGCGCTGGACCTGCTCGCAGCGGGCCTGCGGCCGGACGCGATTCTCATGGACCTGGCCATGCCGGGCATCGATGGCTGGGAGACCATCCGGCGCCTGCGCCGCATGGACAACCTGCAGGCGAAAGTGGCCGTGGTTTCGGCCAACGCCTTCGACAAGGGGCTCGACAACGATGTCGGCGTGCGCCCGGAGGACTTCATCCTCAAGCCCGTGCGCCACAGCGAACTGCTGGACTGGCTCGAGCGGCAGCTCGCGCTGCAGTGGCTGCAGGAAGCGCCGCCCGCTGCGGCCGCCGCTGCCGCACCCGCACCGCAGGCCACCGCCTGGCCGCGCGCCGAGTTGCTGGCGCCGCTGCAGCAGGCGGTGCAACTCGGTTACTACCGCGGCATCCTGAACCAGCTCGATGCGATCGATGCGGCGCAGCCGGAGTGCGTCACTTTCACGGCGCCGCTGCGCGAGCTGGCGCGGCAATTCCAGTTCGAGGCGATCGGCCGCGCGCTGGAGCGCATGCCAGAGGGGGCGACGCGATGAAGCCGATGCTCGATCGCGATGCCAGCGACGTCGTGCTGGTGGTGGACGACGTGCCCGACAACCTGTCGGTGCTGCACGACGCGCTGGACGAATCCGGCTACACGGTCCTGGTCGCCACGAACGGGGAGGCGGCGCTGCAGACCGCGACGCAGGTGATCCCCGACATCGTGCTGCTCGACGCGATGATGCCGGGCCTGGACGGCTTCGAGGTGGCGCGGCGCCTGAAGGCCGACGCGCGCACGGCGCACATCCCCATCATCTTCATGACCGGCCTCACGGAAACCGAGCACCTGGTGGCGGCGCTGGAGGCGGGAGGCGTCGACTACGTCACCAAGCCGATCAAGCCCAAGGAAGTGCTCGCGCGCATGGGCGTGCACCTGCAGGGCGCGCGCCTGGCGCGCCAGACGCGCAACGCGCTGGACGCCTTCGGCTACGCGAGCATCACCGTGCGGCCCAGCGACGGCCGCCTGATGTGGCAGACGCCGCTGGCGCGCGACCTGCTGCTTGCCTACTACGGCACCAGCGCGCCCGAGACGCCGCCGGCGATCCTGGACTGGCTGCGCCGGCACCTGGCGGATGCGCAGCGGCAGATCGAGCCGCCGCGCCTGAGCGCCGAGCTCGGTGCGCGGCGCCTGTCCATCCGCCTGCACCAGCAGACCGGCGACGATGACTGGCTGATCGTGATGCGCGAGGTCTCGGACGCCGCGATCATCGAGTCCATGAGCCTGGCCTTCAAGCTCACCGCGCGCGAGGCGGAGGTGCTGTACTGGGTGGTCAAGGGCAAGATCAACCGCGACATCGCCGACATCCTGGGCGCCAGCCCGGCGACGGTGAAGAAACACCTGGAGCGCGTGTTCGCGAAGCTAGGGGTGGAGACGCGCACGGCGGCGGCGGGCATGGCGCTGAACCGGATCCGGCAGCTGCATCCGCAGTTCGAGGCGTAACCGTCATTCCCGCGGAGGCGGGAATCCAGGGCTTCCCCCGCTGCGCGCTGCGCGCGCAGTTCAATACGGGAGCCCTGGATCCCCGCCTGCGCGGGGATGACGGACGTGGCCGACAATCGGCGCATGCAACCCGCTCCCCTCTTCGACATCGCCGTCGTCGGCCTCGGCGTCATGGGCCAGAACCTCGCGCTCAACCTCGCCCGCCACGGCTTCGCGGTCGGCGGCTACGACCTCGACGAGCACCGACGGGCGCAGCTGGCCACGCGCTCGGGCGACGCACGCGCGCAACCCGCGCGCTCGCTGCAGGAACTCGTCGCGCAGCTGAAGGCTCCGCGCCGCGTGCTGGTCATGGTGCCTGCCGGCGGCGCGGTGGATGCGGTGATCGGCGAACTGCGCTTCCTGCTCAAGGCGGGCGACGTCATCGTCGACGGTGGCAACACGCTGTTCACGGACACGCAGCGGCGCATGCTGCAGCTGCACGACACCGGCATCCTGCTCGTGGGCCTCGGCGTCAGCGGCGGCGAAGAGGGCGCGCTGCACGGCCCCTCGCTCATGCCCGGCGGCGACGCGCAGGCGTGGCCGCTGGTGCAGCCCATGCTGCAGGCGATCGCCGCGCGCGCGGACGATGGCGCGCCGTGCTGCGAATGGCTCGGCGCCGGTGGCTCGGGCCACTTCGTGAAGATGGTGCACAACGGCATCGAATACGCCGACATGCAGACCATCTGCGAAGCCTATGGCCTGATGCAGCAGGTGCTCGGGATGCCGGCCGCCGAAATCGGCGCCACCTTCGCGCAGTGGAACGAAGGCGAGCTTGCCAGCTACCTCGTGGCGATCACGGCCGACATCCTGTCGCGGGTGGATAAGGCGAGCGGGCGGCCTCTGGTGGACATGATCCTGGACACGGCGGAGCAGAAAGGTACCGGCAAGTGGGCGAGCCAGGTCGCGCTGGACCTGGGCGTCACCGCGCCCACCATCGCGGAAGCGGTCTTCGCACGCACCATCAGCGCGGTGAAGGAGGAACGGGTCGCCGCGTCCGCCGTGCTGCAGGGGCCCAGGCCGCAGTTCACCGGCGACCGTGCCCAGGCCATCGAGAAGATCCGGTGCGCGCTGCTTGCCGCCAAGGTGTGCGCCTATGCGCAAGGCTTCCAGCTGCTGCGCGCCGCCGACCGCGAACACCAGTGGAGCCTGCCTTTCGCCAGCATCGCCGGTCTCTGGCGCGCCGGCTGCATCATCCGCGCGCGCCTGCTCGAGGACATCCGTGCCGCCTATGCGCGCGATGGGCAGCTGGCGAACCTGCTGGTGGACCCGATGGTGGCGCGCACCATGGCGGGCTGCCAGCAGGCGCTGCGCGAGGTGGTGGCGCTCGCGGCGCTGCAGGGCGTGCCCGCGCCTTCCTTCATGAGCGCGCTCGCCTACTACGACGCCTACCGGTCGCCGCGCCTGCCGGCCAACCTGCTGCAGGCGCAGCGTGACTACTTCGGTGCCCACACCTACCAGCGCATCGACCAGGCCGGCAAGTTCCACACGGTCTGGACACATTAGCGCTCGGCAGCACGCGTTTTGCGCCCGCGCGCGCCCCCGCAATGCTCCAGCTGTGCCTAGACTGCGTCCTCCCCGCACGACCATCCGCATGAGCACCCAGCAAGACCAGTTCCCGTTCCTTGGGGACGGCGACATGGCGCGCCTGGTGCGCCTGCACGACTGGAGCCGGACGGCGGTGGGACCGGTCGCGTCCTGGCCGGGCAGCCTGCGGCACGCGGTGGCCACTCTCCTCGAGTGCAAGCTTCCCATGTACCTGGCCTGGGGCCCGCAGCACATCCAGTTCTACAACGACGCCTACCGGCCGATCCTGGGCAGCAAGCACCCGGCAGCCCTCGGAGCCCGGGCGCCGGACACCTGGGACGAGATCTGGCCGACGATCGGCCCCATGTGGCGGCAGGTGCTCGCGGGGGAAGCCATCGGCTTCGACGACTTCAAGCTGACCATCAACCGCTTCGGCTACATGGAGGATTGCTACTTCAACTTCTCGTACAGCCCGGTGCGTGACGACGATGGGCGGCCCTGGGGTGTGCTGGTGGCGTTCACGGAGACGACGGCGCGCGTCGTCAGCGAACGCCGCCTGAAGCTGCTGGACGAACTGTCGCAGCGCACCCGCAATCTCGACGATCCCCGGGAGGTGATGCAGACCACGGCGGCGCTGCTCGGCCAGGAGCTCGGGGTGAGCCGCTGCGCGTATGCGAACGTGCTGGCCGACCAGGACACTTTCGACCTGCTGGGTGACTACACCGACGGGGTGCACAGCATCGTGGGGCGCTACCGGTTCACCGCCTTCGGCGATGCCGTGCACCGGCTGATGCTGGCGGGCCAGCCCTACGTGAACGACGACGTGGACACCGACCCGCGCACGGCCGGCACGGACCTTTCCGCCTACCGCGCGACCGCCATCCAGGCGGTGGTGTGCATTCCGCTGCTGTACGGCGGGCGCTTCGTGGCTGCCATGGCGGTCCACCAATCGACGCCCAGGCACTGGCATGCGGACGAGATCGAGCTGGTGCAGACCGTCGTCAGCCGCTGCTTCGACGCGCTGGAGCGCATCCGCGCGGCCAACGCCACGCGCGAGGAGGCGCGGCTGCTCGAAGTGTTGAACCGCACCGGGACCTCGCTGGCCGGTGAGCTCGACCTCGAGCGGCTGTTGCAGCGCGTGACCGATGCGGCCACGGAACTCACCGGCGCGCGGTTCGGCGCGTTCTTCTACAACGGTGTCGACGCGAACGGCCAGGCACTGATGCTCTATACGCTGTCCGGCGCGCCGCGGGAGGCTTTCGAGGGGCTCGGGCATCCCCGCCCCACCGCGGTGTTCGGGCCCACGTTCCGAGGCGAGCCGCCGCTGCGCATCGACGACGTCCTGTCCGATCCGCGCTACGGCCAGTCCGGGCCGCATCACGGAATGCCTTCCGGCCACCTGCCGGTTCGCAGCTACCTCGCGGTCCCCGTGACTTCCCGCCCGGGGACGGTCATCGGCGCGCTGATCTTCGGCCATCCGGAGGTCGGCGTCTTCAGCGACAAGAGCGAACGCCTCGCCGTGGGCATTGCCGCCCAGGCGGCGATCGCCGTGGACAACGCACGCCTGTATGCCGAGGCGCAGCGCGCCGCCGCCGAGCGCCATGCGTTGCTGGAGAGCGAGCGCGCGGCCAGGACGGAAGCCGAGCGCGCGAGCGCCCTGAAGGACCAGTTCCTGGCCACGCTGTCGCATGAATTGCGAACGCCCCTGAGCGCGATCCTCGGCTGGGTGCACATCCTGCGGCGCAAGCTGGGACCAGAACAACCGGAGCTTGCCAAGGGCGTCGACGTCATCGAGCGCAGCACCCGCGTGCAGACCCAGCTGATCGGGGACCTCCTCGACATGAGCCGCATCACGTCCGGCAAGATGCTGCTGGAGCTGCAGCCGATCGCGCCGGCCGGTTTCGTGCAGGGCGCGCTGGACCTCGTGCGCCCCACCGCCGAAGCGGCGGGCGTGCGGCTGGTCGCGGACCTGCGTGCCGTCGGCACGATCCACGGCGACGCAGCGCGCCTGCAGCAGGTCGTGTGGAACCTGCTGGCCAACGCCGTGAAGTTCACGCCTGCTGGCGGTGAGGTGCGGCTGGTGCTGGATGCGGTCGGCGACGAAGTGGAGATCACCGTCAGCGACAACGGCGTCGGCATCCGGCCGGAGTTCCTGCCCTACCTGTTCGACCGCTTCCGGCAGGCCGACGGCTCCACCACCCGCAGGTTCGGCGGTCTCGGGCTGGGGCTGTCCATCGTGAAGCACATCCTCGAAGCGCACGGCGCCACCGTCGCGGCGGCGAGCGCCGGCGAAGGGCAGGGAAGCACGTTCCGCGTGCGCCTGCCCACCCTGGCGGGCGCATCCGCGGGGCGCGAGCCGGCGCAGGACGCTGCCGCGGAGTCGCTGGCCGGCATCCGGGTGCTCGTGGCCGACGACGACACCGATGCGCGGGAGATGCTTCAGAGGGTGCTGCAGGATTGCGGCGCAAGCGTGGCCATCGCCGGCAGCGCGCAGGCCGCGCTGGAACACCTGGCGCGCGATCGTTTCGACGTGCTCGTCTCCGACATCGGCATGCCCGGAATGGACGGCTACGAACTGCTGCGGCGCGTGCGGCAGCTGCCCCGGGACAGCAACGGCCTGCTGCCGGCCATCGCGCTCACGGCCTTCGCGCGCAGCGAAGATCGACAACGGGCGCTGGATGCCGGCTTCGCGCAGCATCTTGCCAAGCCTTTCGATCCCTCCGATGCAGTGCGGGCCATCGCCCGGCTCCATGCCAGCCACTGAGCGCCGCAGGTAGGCGCACTCCTACGGTGCATGGCCATGGCGGGACAGCACAATACGCCGTGCGCCACTCGACCGTTCGTTCCCGCCTGCTGCTGCTGGTGCTGGCCTGCATCATCCCCACCGGGCTGGCGGCAGTGCTGACCATCTACTACATCTACGCGGACAAGCAACGCCAGTTCGAGGCCAGCCTGTCGGAGACCACGCGCGCGCTGTCCCTCGTGGTCGACCAGGAGATCGGCAGGCGCGAAGCGATCGCGCGCACGCTCTCGCAATCCCCCACGCTCACCCGCAACGACCTGCCGGCCTTCTACGAGTATGCGCGGTCGATCGCGCCGACCGTCGACGTGGTCGTGGTGCTCGCCGACCTGGAGGGGCAGCAGTTGCTGAACACCCGGCGCCCGCTGGGCGACGGGCCGCTGCCGAAGATGGTGCTCAAGGGGAGCGAACTCGCGAGCGCCCGCACCCAGACGCGCGTGTCCAGCGTCTACTACGCGCCGATCGGCAAGCAGTACAGCTTTTCGGTCACCGTGCCGGTGGTGCGCGATGGGCAGCCGCGCTACCTGCTCTCGTATGCCAGCTACGCATCGGCGTTGCAACGGGTGTTCCAGGACCAGAAACTGCCGGCCGGCTGGGTGGCGACGATCATCGACCGCGACGGCGTGGTCGTGGCGCGCAGCATGGAACCGGAGCGCTACGTCGGCAAGCGCGTCTCCGATCGCCTGCTGGCCCGCCGGGCCGCCGAACCCCGCGGCATTTTCGAGAGCCGGGGCGTGGACGACCGCGAGATCCTCGCTTCCTTCCACAACGCACCCAGCTACGGGTGGACGGTCGCCGTCGGCGTGCCCCTCGAGCAGGTCGGCTCCGCCGCGCAGGCTGCATCGCGCTTCGCGCTGCTGCTGGTGTTCCTGCTGATCGCAGCGAGTTGGCTCGCCGGGGTGGTCAGCCGCGGCCTGCTGCGGCCGATCCTGCATGTGCGCGACGCCGCCGAGCGCATCGCCCGCGCCGAACCCGTGCGCATGGAGCCGACCGGCCTGAAGGAGATGGACACCGTGCTGCACGCGCTGGAGCAAAGCAGCCAGTCCATCCACCGTGCCAGTGCCGAAATGCAGGCGCGCGTGCGCGACGCGCTTGCCGAAGCCGACAAGGCGCACCAGGCCGTGCTGCAGAACCAGCGGCTCGAAGCCCTGGGCCAGCTCACCGGCGGAGTGGCCCACGACTTCAACAACTTGCTGATGGTGGTGGGCAACTACACGCACCTGATCCGCAAGCGCCGGCCGGAGCTGGAAGGCAGCCCGGAGCTCGCCGGCGTCGAGCGGGCGGTGGCCACGGGCGCCAAGCTCACGCGGCAACTCCTTGCGTTCGCGCGCCGGCAGCCGGTGAGGCCGGAGCCGCTTCAGCTGCAGTCGCGCCTGCCCGATGTCGCCGCCCTGCTGAAGGCCAGCGTGGGCAGTCGCATCACCGTCGCCTGCGAGGTGCAGCCGGACACGCACCCCGTGGAGGTGGATCCGGCGGAACTGGAATTGGCGCTGATCAACCTGGCGGTGAATGCGCGCGATGCGATGCCGGAGGGTGGCAGCCTGCGCATCAGCGCCGCCAACGGGGATGAAGACACGGTGCGCATCGACGTGGCCGACAGCGGCAGCGGGATCCCTCCCGAACTGCTGGCGCGGGTGTTCGATCCTTTCGTCACCACCAAGCCGGTGGGCCACGGCACCGGCCTGGGCCTGAGCCAGGTGTATGGCTTCGCGCGCCAGGCCGGGGGCGACGCGCGCATCGCCAGCACGCCGGGCGAGGGCACCACCGTGTCCCTGCTGCTGCCGGCGCGCGTCGGCGTCGTGGTGCCGCAGGACGAGCCGGGACCCGACATGCCGGCCGGCCTGGCCGGCACGTCGGTGCTGCTGGTGGAGGACAACGACGAGCTCGGAACCGTCACGCACCAGGTGCTCGACGGCGCCGGCTGCAAGGTGACGCGTGCGCCCTCGGGCCTGGTCGCGCGCGACTTGCTCGCCGGGCCGGGGCATTTCGATATCGTCCTGAGCGACATCCGGATGCCGGGCGGGCTGGACGGGATCCAGCTGGCGCGCTGGCTGCGCGACGCGCGCCCGCGGCTGCCCATCGTGCTGATGACCGGCTACAGCGCCGAACTGGCGCAGGCGCAGTCGCTGGGACTGCAGGTGCTGCCCAAACCCTGCACGGCGCGCGCGTTGATCGAGGCGCTGGACCGGGAGCTGCGGGGGACGCAGGAGACCGTGGATTGAACTCCCCCTCTCCCGCGAGCGGGAGAGGGGGTCTTGCTTCAGGAACTCGCGATCCGCACCGCCAGGTCGAAGGCGTGCTGCAGTCCCTCGATGCGCGCCACGCCCTTGCCGGCGATGTCGAAGGCGCTGCCGCTGGCCGAGGTCGCCACCGGCACCGGCAGGCCGCCGTGCAGCGTGACCCCGCGCTCGAACCCCATGAGCTTCATCGCGATCTGGCCCTGGTCGTGGTACATGGAGACGACCGCATCGAAGTCACCGCGGCGCGCCGCGATGAAGACGGTGTCGGGCGACCAGGGGCCGGTCGCGTCCAGGCCGTCGCGGCGCAGGCGCTCCACGGCAGGGGCGATCACATCGATCTCTTCACGGCCGATCGAGCCGCTGTCGCCGGCGTGCGGGTTCAGGCCCGACACGGCGATGCGCGGCCGCGCGATCCCCGAGCGACGCAGGGCCGCGTCGATGATGTGCACCGCGGCGCCCACGGACTCCTGCGTGATCAGGTCGGCCACTTCGCGCAGCGGCACGTGCGAGGTCACGCGCGAGGTCCACAGCCGGTCGGTGATGTTGAATTCGCAGGTGAAGCTGTCCACGCCGAACAGCGCCTGCATGTAGCGCAGTTCGTCCTCTTCCTGCATGCCGGCCATGCGCAGCGAGTGCTTGTTCAGCGGCGCGAACACGATGCCCTGCACGTGGCCGTCGCGCGCGAGTTCGGTCGCCGTGCGCAAGCCCCGCAGCGCCACGCCCCCCGCAGCCTCGCTGCACTCGCCCAGCACCAGCACGCCCGCGGGCTCGTCCTGCACCAGGTGCGTGATGCGTCCCGGCGTGAAGCGCAGCGGCTCACCGGCGGTGACGCGAATCGTGTCCAGCTTCGTTGCGGCGATGCGTTCGCCGGCGGCCAGCACCGAGTCGGGCGCGATCAACAGCAGGTCGGCCGCGGCGCTGTTGGCCTCGCGCGCGAGCAGCTTGACGCCCATTTCGGGGCCGACGCCCGCGGGGTCGCCCAGCAGCACGGCCAGGCGGGGTTGCGGGGCCATCAGGAGCCCTCCGCCTTGATGTTCGCGTCCCGCACCAGCTTGCGGAAGCGCTCGAATTCGCTGCGGTTCATCTCGGCGAAGCCGTCGACCGTGAGCGCGCCGACGTCGCCGCCCATCCCCTTGATGCGTGCCTGCACGTCGGGCATCTTCAGCACCCGGTTCAATTCGGCCACCAGGGCGTCGACCGCGGGCTTGGGCGTGCCGGCCGTGGTGTAGAGGCCGTACCAGGTGGCCACGTCGACGCCGCGGATGCCCAGCTCGGACATCGTGGGCACGTCGGGCATTTCCGGCGAACGCTTCTCCGCCATCACGGCCAGCGGCCGGAACTTGCCTGCCTTGATCTGGCCCATGGCGGACGAGGTGGAGTCGAACATCATGGTGATGTCGCCGCCGATCAGGTCCACGTGCGCCTGCGCGCTGCCCTTGTACGGGACGTGGATCGACTTGGTGTTGGTGGCCAGCGAGAAGGCCTCGCCGGCGATGTGCTGCGTGCTGCCGATGCCGGAGGACGCGTACTTCATGGCGCCGGGCTGCTGCATCATGGCCGCGGTGAGGTCCTTGACCGACCGGTAGGGCGAGGCGGCGGAGACCACCAGCACGTTGGGCATCACCGCGACCAGGCCGATCGGCTGCAGGTCCTTGAGCGGATCGAACTTCAGCTTCAGCAGGTGCGGCGCGATCGCCTGCGCGGTGTTGGTGGCCAGCAGCAGCGTGGCGCCGTCCGCGTTGGCCTTGGCGGTCATCTCCGCGGCGATCGTGTTCGACGCGCCGGGCCGGTTCTC
>DATAGN010000171.1:0-2906 GCA_036263715.1 Ramlibacter sp. | reverse complement strand
GCCGTGGCCGCCGTGGCCACCGCGGCCACCACCCATGCCGCCCTTGCGGGCGAAGCGCATGCCGACGGCGTCGAACACCGCCTTCTGCTCGTTGTTCAGCGAAGCATAGAACGTCTTGGTGGCGTCGAGGCGGCGGTCCATTTCCGCGTTGCGGGCGGTGCGCAAGGCGCGCATGCGGTCGATGCGCTCGGGCGTGCTGAGGCGCTGCATCTCGGCGCGATCGGGGCGCTGCACGCGCGAGACCGGCTGGATCGCGGTGGTCCAGGTGGTCCACGCGCCTTCCTGGGCGGCGTTGATCTTCAGCTGCGCTTTCAGGACGGCCAGGCGCTGGGCCATGCGCTCGGCACGCATCGCGC
Source organism: Ramlibacter sp. (assembly GCA_036263715.1). Lineage (GTDB taxonomy): Bacteria > Pseudomonadota > Gammaproteobacteria > Burkholderiales > Burkholderiaceae_C > Ramlibacter. The sequence continues at coordinate 2,550 of DATAGN010000171.1, read as the reverse complement.
GGAAGCGCTCCATGCGGGCAGCGTCATGGGCACCGGGCTGGCCCTGCATCATGCGGGGACCGCCGGACGGCGGGGTGGTGGGAGCTTGCTGCGCGATGGCGCCGAGGCCCAGGCCGGCCAGCAGGGTGGCGGCGATCAGGTGGCGGTGAAGGTTCTTCATGGACTTTCCTTTCGAGGGTGGCGGGGCCACTCCGGGCCCGTTGCATCGCAGTTTCTGCCTCGTCTGTGTCGGCCCCATCGCGCCTGCATTGCCGGTGTGTAAAGAACAAGGTCCGGCTGGGAAGGACAGGCTGGGTCGCCACGGTCCTACGGCAAGCGTCCACCATCCACGACGCGCCACACGGACGGGCAGGGCCACAGTCCTGATCACCCCAATTCGCAGTATCGAAGGAGGTCACCATGAGGTACCAGGCTTTCGTGCGAGCGGCAGCCACGGTGCTGTCGACCGCCTTGTTCGCCGGCGCTGCGTTCGCGCAGTCCAGCGCCCCGTCACCCCGCACCATGACCGACACCGCGCCGTTGCCGGCGTCGGAACGGGGCAGCCTCGGCGCCGTGATCATGATGGACGAGCCGGTGCTGGCGCAGCGCGAGCAGATGCTGCAGGCCATGGAACGCTCGGCGGTCGACACCCGCACCATGGGCGCGGGGCCGTCGCGCATCCTGCGCAGCCATGACACGCGTGACGCGGTGCGCGAACAGCGCGCGCTGGATGCCGCGGGCAAGCAGAAGGGGACGCCGAAGTAAGAGTTTCGTCACCCCCGCGGAGGCGGGCCCAAGGCTTCCAACGCTTTGGATTCCCGCCTGCGCGGGAATGACGGTTATCTCGCCAGCTCCTCCAGGATGGGGCACTCCGGCCGCTCGTCGCCGTGGCAGCAGTGGATCAGGTGCTGCAGCGTGCGCTGCATCTCCTGCATCGCCGCGATGCGCTGCGCCAGGTCGTCGGCGTGCTTCTGCGCCACCTTGCGCACATTGGAGCTCGCACGCCGCCGGTTCTGCCACAAGCCCACCAGTTCGCCGATCTCCTCCATCGAGAAGCCGAGGTCGCGGGCGCGCTTGATGAAGCGCAGCGTGTGCACGTCGGCCTCGCTGTACTGGCGGTAGCCGCTGTCCGTGCGGGCAACGCGCGGCAGCAAGCCGAGCCCCTCGTAGTGCCGGACCATCTTGGCGGACACGCCCGACAGGCGCGCCGCCTCGCCGATGTTCACCGGCCAGCCGGCCGAGTCCGCAGCCCTCACGCGGCGACCTTGTAGCCTTCTTCCTCGATCGCCTTCGCGATGGCGGTGCGGTCCTGCTGCGACTGCACTTCCACCTTGCCGCTGCCGAGGTCCACCTTGACTTGCGCCTGCGGGTCGACGGACTTGACGGCCTGCGTGACGGCGCCGACGCAGTGGCCGCAGCTCATGCCTTGCACGTTGAAGGTCTGGTTCATGCTCATTTCCTTTGGAAGTCGGGTTGAGGTGCCTCGCAGCATCAACCTTTCCACCATGGTAAGGTCAAACGTGCCGGCGCAGTAACCACCAGGCCTGTCGGGTTGATCTGCGTCAAGGCTTGACCTTCCCATCATGGCAAGGCCGATCCTGCAGCCATGGAACACACGACCACCGACCCAGCCACGCTCGACCTCGGCGTTTCCGGCATGACCTGCGCGTCATGCGTGTCCCGCGTCGAGCGCGCTCTCAAGAAAGTGCCCGGCGTCACGGACGCCACCGTGAACCTGGCCACCGAATCGGCGCGGGTGAGCTACACCCCTTCGGAGCAGATGGAAGCGCAGATCCGCCGCGCCGTGCGCAACGCCGGCTACGAGCCGCGCACCCCGGAGGAAGCCGCCGGCGAGGACCTGTCGCCCTGGGCAGGCTTCGCGCCGGTCGCGATCGGGCTGGCGCTGTCGCTGCCGTTGGTGCTGCCGATGGCAGGCGACCTGCTGGGCCGGCACTGGATGCTTCCGGCCTGGCTGCAGTTCGTGCTGGCCACGCCGGTGCAGTTCATCCTCGGCGCGCGCTTCTACAAGGCCGGCTGGCATGCGCTGAAGGCCGGCACCGGCAACATGGACCTGCTCGTCGCCATCGGCACGACGGCGGGCTGGGGACTGTCGGTCTGGCTGTGGCTGGTGCGCCAGGACAGCCATCTCTACTTCGAAGCCTCGGCGGTCGTCGTCACGCTGGTGCTGCTGGGCAAGTGGCTGGAGGCACGTGCCAAGCGCCAGACCACCACGGCCATCCGCGCGCTGCAGGCGCTGCGGCCCGAGATCGCGCACGTGGTGCTGCGTTCCGGGGGCGAGGCCGACCTGCCGCTGGCCGAGGTGCTGGCCGGTGACCAGCTCGTTGTCCGTCCGGGTGAACGCATGCCGGCCGACGGTGTGGTGGAGCAGGGCGAAACGCATGCCGACGAATCGATGCTGACCGGCGAACCGCTGCCTGTCGCCAAGACGGTGGGATCGCGCGTGACCGGCGGCAGCATCAACGCCGAAGGCCGCATCGTGATGCGTGCGACGGCCGTGGGGCAGGAAAGCGTGCTGTCGCACATCATCCGGCTGGTCGAGGACGCGCAGGC
>DATAGN010000170.1:0-3122 GCA_036263715.1 Ramlibacter sp. | reverse complement strand
CCCGACCTTCGCGCGCATCACGCGCGCCTCCGCCAACGCGGTGTGGAGCCGCGAATTCGTGCTGGCCGCGCGCGCCTGCGGCAAGGGCAGCTTCGCCATCACCATCGAACACGTGCTGCCGAACATCCTGTCGGTGCTGATCGTGCAGGCCACCATCCGCTTCGCCATCGCGATCCTGGCCGAAGCCGCGCTCTCCTACCTGGGCCTGGGCACGCAGCCGCCGCAGCCATCCTGGGGCCGCATGCTCAGCGAAGCGCAGACGCTGCTGTTCCAGGCGCCGATGCTGGCCGTTTACCCCGGACTGGCCATTGCACTGGCGGTGCTCGGGCTCAACTTGCTCGGGGACGGCCTGCGGGACCTGTTCGATCCGCGCCTTGCGAGGAAACGCTAGGTGGCTCTCCTCGAAGTCAGGAACCTCTGCGTCGAACTGCAGACGCACCGCGGACCGGCGCTGGCGGTGCGCGACGTGAGCTTCTCGCTCGAGCCCGGGGAAACGCTGGGCGTCATCGGCGAGTCGGGCTGCGGCAAGTCGATCACCGCGATGGCGATCATGGGCCTGCTGCCGGAGAACGCGCGCGTGACCGGCAGCATCCTCTTCGACGGGCAGGAGCTCGTGGGCCGCAGCGAACGCGACATGTGCCGCCTGCGCGGCGACCGCATCGGCATGATCTTCCAGGAGCCGATGACCGCGCTGAACCCGGTGCACACGGTCGGCGACCAGGTGGCGGAGCCACTGCGGCTGCACCGCGGCCTGTCCGCCGCGCAAGCGCGCCAGGAGGCGATCGCGCTGCTCGATCGCGTCGGCATCCCCGACGCCGCCCGCCGCATCGACGCCTACCCGCACCAGTTCTCGGGCGGGCAGCGCCAGCGCGTGACCATCGCGATGGCGCTGGCCTGCGGGCCCGACCTGCTGATCGCCGACGAGCCGACGACGGCGCTGGACGTCACGATCCAGCGGCAGATCCTGGACCTGATCCGCGACCTGGTGGCCGAGCGCCGCATGGGCCTGATCCTGATCTCGCACGACCTGGGCGTGATCGCGCAGAACGTGCAGCGCATGCTGGTCATGTACGGCGGCGCGGTGGTGGAAAGCGGGCCGACGACCGCGGTGTTCGGCAACCGCATGCACCCCTATTCGCTGGGGCTGTTCGCCGCGCGGCCGAACCTGCGCACGGCCAAGGGGCAGCGGCTCGCCACCATTCCGGGAACCGTGCCCGAGCTCGCGGACCTGCCGCAGGGTTGCCCGTTCGCGGGCAGGTGCGGGTTCACGATCGCCGAGTGCCACCGGGTGTTCCCGCCGCCGTATGAGGTGGGGGTGGAGCATCGGGCGAGGTGCATCCGGCTGGATGCGGTCGCGGAGTTCAAGGAGGGTGCCGCTCGTGCCCTCACCCCTGCCCTCTCCCAGGGGGAGAGGGAGCAACAGCCATGAATGAGCCGTTACTCCAAGTCGACAACCTCGTGCGCGAATATGCCTTGCCGCGCGAGAAGCTGTTCGAGCCCCCGGGCAAGGTGCACGCGCTCAACGGGGTCAGCTTCACCATCGAGGCGGGACGCAGCCTCGGCGTGGTCGGCGAGTCCGGGTCGGGCAAGTCCACGCTCGCACGGCTGGTGATGGCGCTGGACAAACCCACCTCCGGGCGCGTGACGCTGCTCGGGCGCGACCTGCACGCCCTGCCGCGCGAGGAACTGCGCGTGGCCCGGCGCGACTTCCAGATGGTGTTCCAGGATCCCTACGGCTCGCTGGATCCGCGCCAGGCGGTGGAGCGCATCGTCGGCGAGCCGCTGGCGGCGCAGGGCGGCACGAGCCGCGAGGAACAGCGGCAGCGCGCCCTGGAGGCGCTGCAAGCCGTGGGCCTGCGCGAGAGCGACCTGCGCAAGTACCCGCACGAGTTCTCCGGCGGCCAGCGCCAGCGCATCGCGATCGCCCGCGCCCTGATCACGCGGCCGCGCCTGATCGTTGCCGACGAACCGGTGAGCGCGCTGGACGTCTCGGTGCAGGCGCAGGTGCTCAACCTGCTGCAGGACCTGCAGGCCGAATTCGGCATCACCTACATGCTGATCAGTCACGACCTGGCGGTGGTGCAGCACCTGTGCGACGACGTCGCCGTGCTCTGGCAGGGCCGCGTCGTGGAACAGGGGCCGCCGGAGAAACTGTTCGCCCGGCCCGAGCACCCCTACACGCGCACCCTGGTGGAAGCCGTGCCGGAAGCCGAGCCTCCCCCTATTGCCAAGCACGGCGCATCCGCCCGATGATCGTTCCATCCCTTCCCGATTGCTGGAGTTCCCGACCATGATCCAACGCCGCAGCGTCCTCACGCACACCGCCTCCCTGGCCGCACTGGCCACCCTGCCCGCCGGCGCGCTGGCGCAGAACCGCAAGGACGCGATCGTCCTCGCCATGGCCCTCGAGCCCAGCCCGGGGCTGGACCCCACCGGCGGCGCCGCTTCGTCCATCGCCGAAGTCACGCTCTACAACGTCTACGAAACGCTCACCAAGATCAACCCCGACGGCTCGGTCACGCCGCTGCTGGCCGAAAGCTGGGAGGTTTCGCCCGACCTCACCACCTACACCTTCAAGCTTCGGCGCGGCGTGAAGTTCCAGAACGGCGAGCCCTTCAACGCGCAGACGGTGAAGTTCGCCTTCGACCGCGCCGGCGCCGAGAAGAGCACCAACAAGGACAAGCGCACCTTCGCCGCCCTCACCACGCGGGCGGTGGACGATCACACCGTCGTGATCCTGACAAAGGAGATCGACCCCGACTTCCCCTTCCTCATGGGACAGGCCACCGCCGTGATCGTGGAGCCCAAGAGCGCCGACACGAACATGACCAAGCCGGTCGGCACCGGCCCCTTCATGCTGGACAACTGGGTCAAGGGTTCGTCCATCTCTCTGAAGAAGTGGGACGGCTACCGCAACGCGGGCGCGATCAAGCTCAATCGCGCCACTTTCCGATTCATCCCCGATCCGGCCGCACAGGTGGCGGCCCTGCTGGCGGGCGACGTCGACGCCTTCCCGCGCGTCACGCCGCGCAGCGTGGAGCAGTTCAAGGGCAACCCGCGCTTCCAGGTGGTGGTGTCGGGCTCGCGCGCCAAGACCATCCTGGCGATCAACAACAAGAAGA
>DATAGN010000169.1:0-2095 GCA_036263715.1 Ramlibacter sp. | reverse complement strand
GAGGAGGTGCTGCCCGGCACCGGCGTCGACGGCGCGAAGTTCTGGAGCGGCTTCGACGCGATCGTGAAGGAGCTCGGGCCGAAGAACGCCGCCTTGCTGGCCGAACGTGACCGGCTGCAGGCGGAGATCGACGGCTGGCACAAGGCCCATCCCGGCCCGATCCGGGACATGGCGGCCTATCGCGGCTTCCTGGAGAAGATCGGCTACCTGGTGCCGCCGCCGAAGGGCGTGCAGGCGACCACCGCCAACGTCGACACCGAACTCGCGCAACAGGCCGGGCCGCAACTCGTGGTGCCGATCCTCAACGCGCGCTACGCGCTGAACGCGGCCAATGCGCGCTGGGGTTCGCTCTACGACGCGCTGTACGGCACCGACGTGATCCCGCAAGACGGCGGCGCGGAAAAGGGCCCCGGCTACAACGAGGTGCGCGGGGACAAGGTGATCGTGCGCGCGCGGCAGGTGCTGGACCAGGCCGTGCCGCTGGCCGACGGTTCGCACGCCGACGCCACGGCGTACCAGGTGCTGGATGGCCAGCTCGCGGTGTCGCTGCGGGGCGGCCGCGCCAGCGGCCTGAAGGACCCGACGCAGTTCGTCGGCTACCAGGGCGAGGCGAGCGCGCCTTCGTCGGTGCTGCTGAAGAACAACGGCCTGCACCTCGACATCCAGATCGACCGCGAGCATCCGATCGGCGGCACGGACGCGGCCGGAGTCAGCGACTTGGTCGTCGAAGCGGCGCTGTCGACCATCCTCGACCTCGAAGACTCGATCGCCGCCGTCGACGCGCAGGACAAGCTGCTCGCGTACCGCAACTGGCTGGGCATCCTCAAGGGGACGCTCGAGGAACAGGTGCACAAGGGCGGCCGGACCTTCACGCGCGGCCTGCACAAGGACCGCATCTACCAGGCGCCGAACGGCGGCGAGGTGCGGCTGCATGGCCGCTCGCTGCTTTTCCTGCGCAACGTGGGGCACCTGATGACGAACCCCGCCATCCTGTGGGACGGCGGCAAGGAGATCCACGAGGGGATCATGGACGCGGTGATCACCACGGCCATCGCGCTGCACGACCTGCAAGGGCATGGCGCCGGCGGCATCCGCAACTCGCGCACCGGCTCGGTGTACATCGTCAAGCCGAAGATGCACGGGCCGAAGGAGGTGGCGTTCGCCTCCGAATTGTTCGCGCGGGTGGAGACGCTGCTCGGGCTGCCGGCCAACACCGTCAAGCTGGGCATCATGGACGAGGAGCGCCGCACCAGCGTGAACCTGCAGGCCTGCATCGCCGAAGCGGCGGCGCGCGTCGCCTTCATCAACACCGGCTTCCTCGATCGCACCGGCGACGAGATGCACACCGCGATGTACGCCGGGCCGATGATCCGCAAGGGCGACATGAAGGCCAGCGCCTGGATCCAGGCCTACGAGAAGAGCAACGTGCTGGTCGGCCTCGCGTGCGGCCTGCGCGGGCGGGCGCAGATCGGCAAGGGCATGTGGGCGATGCCGGACCTGATGGCCGCCATGCTGGAACAGAAGATCGGCCATCCGAAAGCCGGGGCCAATACGGCATGGGTGCCCTCGCCGACGGCGGCGACGCTGCACGCATTGCATTACCACCAGGTCGACGTGTTCGCCGTGCAGCGCGAACTGGAAACGGCGAACACCGACGCCGCGCGCGAACAGCTGCTGGACGGCCTGCTGCAGGTGCCGGTGGCGCCGCAAGCGAACTGGAGCGCGCAGGAGCGCCAGCAGGAACTGGACAACAACGCGCAGGGCATCCTCGGCTACGTGGTGCGCTGGATCGACCAGGGCGTCGGCTGCTCCAAGGTGCCGGACATCCACAACGTCGGCCTGATGGAAGACCGCGCCACGCTGCGGATTTCCAGCCAGCACATCGCGAACTGGCTGCAGCACGGCGTCGTCACCCAGGAACAGGTGCTCGAAACCTTCCGCCGCATGGCCGCCGTGGTGGACAAGCAGAACGCGGGCGACCCGTCGTACCGGCCCATGGCGGGCAACTGGGAGACGTCGTTCGCCTACCGGGCGGCGCTCGACCTGGTGTTCAAGGGCCGGGAGCAGCCCTCCGGTTACACCGAGCCGCTGCTGC
>DATAGN010000168.1:0-18672 GCA_036263715.1 Ramlibacter sp. | reverse complement strand
CGACCAGGCGGAAGCGCCGGCCTCCGCATCAGAGAGGTAAGTGGCGACACCTTGCTCGAAGGTGCTCGCCGCCACCTTCTTGTCGGTGGCGCGCGAGTAGGTGCGGGCGAGCGCGGCGATGGCGGAAGAGCGGTCCTTCGCATCGGCCAGGGCCAGTTCGGTGCGCAGCGGCTCGATGCTCTCCGGCAGCCGGTTCAGGGCGACGAGGATCTGCAGGACGAAGCGGTTGGCCTCGCGCGACTGCGGGAAAGCCTGCTTCCATGCGCGCGCCGCCTGCAGCGCCGCGTCGCCCGAGCGCGACTGGAACGCGACTTCTACGGCCCTCTGGTACAGGGCGGGGTCGCTGGTCTTGCGCGCGGCGTCCAGGATCAGGGCGAAGCCGGCGCCGGGCTCCTCGCCGCGGGCGTTGAGTTCACCCAGGAGCAGCTGGTAGAACAGGGCGGCATCCATGCCGCTGTCCGTGGGTGCGGCAGCAGCCTGGGGCCCGCGGGGCGCCTGGGCGAGCGCGGCGCCGGCAAAGGTGCAGGCAGCCATGGCGGCGGCCAGGGCCGCCAGTCGGAAACGCATCATCGAACCATGATACTTCGTCACTCCATGAACCGCGGGACCCTGCAAGCCCATGCCTGAACTGCCCGAAGTCGAGGTCACGCGCCTGAGTTTTGCCGAACGCATCGCCGGTGCCCGCATCCTGGAGGTGCGCCTGGGCAAGCCGCTGCGCTGGCCGCTGGGGTGCGAGCCGCAGGCGCTGGTGGGACGCACGGTCCGATCGGTACGGCGAAGGGGCAAGTACCTGCTGGTCGACCTGGACCGCGGCCTGCTGCTGCTGCACCTGGGCATGTCCGGCAGCCTGCGCTTCGACGCGACTATGCCGCCCGCGGCCTTGCACGACCACTTCGACCTGGTCACCACGCAGGGCGTTCTGCGCCTGAACGATCCGCGCCGCTTCGGCGCGGTGGTGCATGCCGAGGCCGAAGACGCACCCGTGGCCGTCAAGCTCCTGGGCGGCCTGGGGGTGGAGCCCCTCACCGAACACTTCGACCTGGCGGACTTCCACGCGGGGCTGAAGAAGCGCAAGGCACCGATCAAGCAGGTGTTGCTTTCGGGTGACCTCGTGGTTGGCGTCGGCAACATCTATGCATCCGAGGCGCTGTTCCTGGCCCGCATCCGCCCCACGCTCGCGGCACATCGCATCAGCAAGCCACGCGCGGCCAGGCTGCAGGCCGCGATCCGTGAAGTATTGGCCAAGGCCGTTGCCAAGGGCGGCAGCACCTTGCGCGATTTTTCGAATGCGCAGGGCGAGTCGGGCTACTTCCAGCTGGAAGCGATGGTGTACGACCGGGCCGGCGAGCCGTGCCGGGTGTGCGCCACCCCCATCCGGCAGATCCGGCAGGGCGCGCGCGCAACGTATTACTGCCCGGCATGCCAGAAGTCCTGAGGGCTTCCAGCGACCCGATGCTATAGTCAACTCGACCTTTTTTCACCCTGTGGCCACCTCCTTCAACGACCAGTTCGACCAGCACGGCGCATGGCGGCGCGAGTTCGCCCTGCGCCTGAAGCTGCTGACCGAGTGGCTGAAGGACAACGACCTCGTGGACTCCGCGGTCGAGGAGCGCCTGCGCCGGCTGGAAAGCCAGATGCGCTCGGACAAGGTGATGGTCGCCTTCGTCGCCGAGTTCTCGCGCGGCAAGTCGGAACTGATCAACGCGATCTTCTTCGCCGGCTACAAGCGCCGCATCATGCCGGCCAGCGCGGGCCGCACGACGATGTGCCCGACGGAGCTGGGCTACGACCCCGAGGTCCCGCCCTGCCTGCGCCTGCTGCCGATCGAAACGCGCCTGCAGACGCAGCCGCTGATGGAATGGCGCATGGTGCCGGAGAAGTGGCACCGCCTCGACCTCGACGTGAACGACCCGGCGCAGCTCGCGCAGGCCCTCGAGAAGGTCTCGGAGGTGCGTCGCGTGTCCATCGACCAGGCGCGGGCGCTGGGCTTCTGGCATGACGACTCGCCGGAAGACAACCCGCTGCCCCTGGCCGACGGCACGGTCGAAGTGCCCAAGTGGCGACATGCGCTGATCAACATCGCGCACCCGCTGCTCAAGCAAGGCCTGGTGATCCTGGACACCCCGGGCCTCAACGCCATCGGCGCCGAGCCGGAACTGACGGTGAACCTCATCCCCCAGGCGCACGCGGTGGTGTTCATCCTCGCGGCGGACACCGGCGTCACCAAGTCCGACCTCGCGATCTGGCGCGAACACCTGATCGCCGAAGACCAGGACGCCGATGCGCGCCTGGTGGTCCTGAACAAGATCGACACCATGTGGGACGCGCTCAGCACGCCCCAGCAGGTGCAGGCGCAGATCGACCGCCAGCGCGCGACCACGGCGCAGATCCTCGGGCTCGACCAGCACCAGGTGATCCCCGTGTCCGGCCAGAAGGGCCTGGTCGCCAAGGTCAACAACGACGCCGAACTGCTGCAGGCCAGCCGCCTGCCGCAGCTGGAAGACGCGCTCGCCCATGGCGTGCTGGGGCAGCGCCAGAAGATCCTGCGCTCCTCGGTGGGCAGCAACATCGGCGAGCTGCGCACCGAGACCTCGCGCGTGCTGGGCATCCGCCGGCGCGACCTCGCCGAGCAGATGGTCGAACTCAAGGGCCTGCGCGGCAAGAACACCTCGGTCATCAAGCACATGCGTGCCCGCATCGAGCAGGAGCAGGCCGACTTCGACGCCAGCGGCGCCAAGATCCATGCCGTGCGCTCGGTGCACCTGAAGCTGCTGCGCGACGTGTTCGACCTGTTGGGGACCAACACGCTCAAGGCGGAGATGACCGACCTGACGTCGGCGCTGCGCACCCCCGGCCTGAAGCTCGGCGTGCGCAAGGCCTACGCGCGCACCTTCGACCGCCTGCGCCAGGGCCTGCGCAACGCGCAGAAGGTCAGCGACGAGATCCAGACCATGCTGACCGGCACCTTCCGGCAGCTCAATGCCGAATACGGCTTCTCGCTGCAGGCCCCGCGGGAGCCGGACCTGGCCCGCTACGAGCGTGACCTCGACCTGGTGGAGCGCAGCCACAACCAGTACCTGGGCGTGAGCAACGCGCTGAAGCTCGCGCAACCCGAGTTCGCCGACCGCCTGGTGCGCGCCCTGGCCACGCGCCTGCGCGTGATCTACGAGTCGGCCCTGGGCGAAGTGGAACTCTGGAACAAGTCGGCGGCGGCGCAGCTCGATGCGCAGCTGCGCGAACGCCGCCGCAACTTCGGCCGCCGCATCGAGGCGATCGAACGCATCCAGCAGGCCGCCAGCGGCCTGGACGACCGCATCGGCGAAATCGAGGCGCAGGAAGCCGCGCTCGACATGCTCGATGCCAAGCTCGCCGAGCTCACCGCGCACCTGACCAACACGCCCTTGATGGCCAAGCAGGCTGCCGCGCAGCCAGCGCTCAAGACGGCATGAGCCCGGCCCTGCCGGCGGGCTTCGCCGGCCGGGTGGTGCGCTGGCAGCGCACGCACGGTCGCAATACGCTTCCCTGGCAGAACACGCGCGACCCGTACCGCGTGTGGCTGTCCGAAATCATGCTGCAGCAGACGCAGGTGGCTGCGGTGCTTGCTTACTACGACCGCTTCCTGGCCCGCTTCCCCGACGTGCAGTCGCTTGCCGCCTCCCCGCTGGACGACGTGCTGGCGCTGTGGAGCGGCCTGGGTTACTACTCGCGGGCGCGCAACCTGCACGCCTGCGCGCAGGCCGTCGTGGACCGGCATGGCGGCGCCTTTCCGCGCACGGCCGAAGTGCTGGCGACGCTGCCCGGCATCGGGCCGTCCACGGCGGCGGCGATTTCGTCTTTCTGCTTCGGCGAGCGCGCGGCCATCCTGGACGGCAACGTCAAGCGAGTGCTCACGCGCGTGCTGGCCTTCGGCGACGACCTGGCCTCCAGCACCAACGAGCGCGTTCTGTGGAACCATGCGCGCGAGCTGCTGCCGAGGCGCGAGCTGCAGGAGAGCATGCCGCGCTACACGCAGGGCATCATGGACATCGGCGCGACGGTGTGCCTGCCGCGCAATCCCTCGTGCCTGATCTGTCCCGTGCAGGCCGATTGCGCTGCTGCCAGGCAGGGTCGGCCGGAGGCGTATCCCGTCAAGACGAAGAAACTCAAGCGCAGCACGCAGTCGCTGTGGTTGCTGCATGCGCGCGGCGACGACGGCGCGGTGTGGCTGCAAAAGCGCCCCACGCCGGGCGTCTGGGCCGGCCTGTATTGCCTGCCGGTGTTCGGCTCGCGCGACGCGCTCGCCGACGTGCTGCCGGCGAGCACCGAACTGCGCGACGTCGAGCCGTTCCTGCACGTGCTGACCCACAAGGACCTGTACCTGCACCCGGTGCAGGCGGTGCTGCCGGCTGGGTGGAGTGCGGGCGAGGGGGGCTGGTTCAGCGAGTGGCAGAAGCTGGGGCTGCCGGCGCCGGTGCGGCGGTTGCTCGAAAAGGTTTAGAAGCGTGGGGGTGTTGGGGTGCGCTTCGCGCAACCCAACCTACGGAGCCCGTACCTTCCGCCAGGTTGCGTTGCGCGACAGCGCACCCCAACAGGCCCTCACCAGCTGGCCCGCTCCCGATGGCGCTTGAGCGTCGTCCAGCGCTCCCCGAATTCCTCGGCCAGGCGCTCCACGAGATACACCGACCGGTGCTGCCCGCCCGTGCAGCCGACCGCCACGGTCACGTAGCTGCGGTGGTTGCGCGCCAGCGGCTCCAGCCAGTGATCGAGGAAGGCCGCGATGTCGGCGAACATGTCGTCCACCTCGTCGTGCTTGCGCAGGTAGTCCACCACGGGCGCGTCGAGCCCGGTCAGGTCGCGCAGCTCCGGCTCGTAATGCGGATTGGGCAGCATGCGCACGTCGAAGATGTAGTCGGCATCCACCGGGATGCCGCGCTTGAAGGCGAAGGACTCGAACACCAGCGTCAGTTGCGCGTGCGGCGCCGACAGCAGCGCCTTGACGTAGTCCTGCAGCTGCGCGGCGCGCAGCACGCTGCTGTCGATCACGTGCGCGTGCTCGCGCAGGTCGGCGAGCAGTTCGCGTTCGAGCTCGATCGCCTCGATCACGGCGCGATGCTGGTCGCCGCCCGTCTCGGCCGCCGACTTCGACAGCGGATGGCGCCTGCGCGTCTCGGAGAAGCGCCGCACCAGCGTGTCGGTGGTCGCATCCAGGAACAGCGGCCGCACGGCAATGCCGCGCCGCGTGAGTTCCTGCAGCTGCGCCGGCACCTGCGGCAAGGCGTTGGCGCTGCGCACGTCCATCGCGATGGCCACGCGGCGGCGCGCATTCTGCTGTTCGAGGTCGACGAACTGCAGCAGCAGTTCCGGCGGCAGGTTGTCGACGCAGAAATAGCCCGCATCCTCCAGCGCCCGCAGCGCCACCGACTTGCCGGAACCCGACATGCCCGTGATGAGGATGAGTTCCAGCGACACTAGTCCTGCCTCGCGGCAGCCGCCGCATCCCCGAGCATTTCCTTGGCGTGCGCCAGCGTCGTGCCGGACAGGCGTTCACCCCCGAGCATGCGCGCGACTTCGGCGACGCGCTTCTCGCCTTCGACCGGCGTGACGCTGCTGCTGACGCCCTGCGCGCCGCCTTGCTTGGCGACCACCAGGTGGTGGTCCGCGCAGGCGGCCACCTGCGGCAGGTGCGTGACGGCCAGCACCTGGCGGTCGCGCCCGAGCTGCTTCATCAGGCGGCCCACCGTTTCGGCGACTGCGCCGCCGACGCCCGAATCCACCTCGTCGAAGATCAGCGTCTGCGCTTCGCCGATGCGGCTGGTGGTCACCGCGATCGCCAGCGCGATGCGCGACAGCTCGCCGCCCGAGGCGACCTTGCCCACGGGCCGTGGCGTGCTGCCGGCGTGGCCGGCGACGAGGAAGGCCACATCCTCGAGCCCGAAGGCCGAGGGGCTGTCCGATTTCTCCAGCGCCACCTCGAAGCGGCCGCCCTGCATGCCCAGGCCCTGCATGGCGGCAGTGACCGCCTTCGACAATTGCGGCGCTGCCCTGGCGCGCGCCTTCGACAGCGCTCGCGCCTCGGCCAGGAAAGCCTCGCCTTCCTTCTTCTCCGCCGCTTCCAGGGAGGCCAGGTCCGCGGCGGCATCGAGCTTCGCCAGTTCACCCTTCCACGAGGCCAGCAGCGTCGGCAACTCGGCGGGCTGGCGCTTGTAGCGCCGCGCGAGCGACATCCAGGAAGACATGCGCGCGTCGAGTTCGGCCAGGCGATCGGGATCGAGGTCCGTCTTGCGCAGGTAGGCGTGCAGCGAATGCGCCGCGTCTTCCATCTGCGCGAGGCTGGAGGCCAGCACCTCGGCGATCTCGCGAAAGCGCGGCTCCAGGTGTTCCTGGGCACGCAACGCATCGAGCGCCTGCGCAACCGGCCGCGTCGCGCCGCCCTCGTCGCCATCCAGCAGGTCCTGCGCGGCCTGCGCCGCGTCGAGCAGCGCCTGGGCGTGCGCCAGCCGCGTGTGGCTGGCGTTCAGCTCGTCCCACTCGTCGGCGGCCGGTGCGAGCTTGTCGACCTCGCCGATCTGCCAGGCCAGGCGCTCGCGTTCGCGCTGCAGCGAGTCCTGCGCACTGCGGGCGTCGGCCAGCGTCTTCTGGGCGCTGCGCCAGGCGTTCCACAGCTGCTGCAGGCGATCGGTGGAGATGCCGGCATAGCCATCGAGCAGCGCGCGCACCGAAGCGGGTCGCGTGAGGCTTTGCCATGCATGCTGGCCATGGATGTCCACCAGCCGGTCGCCCACTTCGCGCAGCTGCGTGGCCGTGGCGGCGCTGCCGTTGATCCAGGCGCGGCTCTTGCCCTGGTTGTCGACGGTGCGGCGCAGCAGCAGTGCGTCGCCGCCGTCGAAGCCCGCTTCCTGCAGCCAGGGCAGCAGCGCGGAGGGCAGGTCGAATTCGGCGCTGATCTCGGTGCGGGCAGCGCCTTCGCGCACCACGCCGGCCTCGGCCCGTGCGCCCAGGGCCAGCTGCAAGGCGTCGACCAGGATCGACTTGCCGGCCCCGGTTTCGCCGGTGAGCACGGAAAAGCCGTCGGCCAGCTCGAGTTCGAGCTCGCGCACGATGACGAAATCGCGCAGGGCGATGCGTTTGAGCGTCATGTTCCGGCGGGCCTTTCCGGCACCCCCTCGTTCCAGTGCAGCTTCTTGCGCAGGGTGTCGAAGTAGGTCCACCCCCTAGGATGGAGGAATCGTACCTTGTGCTGCGAGCGCCGCACGGTGACACGGTCACCGTGAAGCAGTGACGCAAGCGACTGCATGTCGAAGTTCGCGCTGGCGTCGCGGCCGGCCACGAGTTCGATGGTGATCTCCACGCCATCCGGCAGCACGATCGGACGGTTGGACAAGGTGTGCGGCGCGATCGGCACCAGCACCCAGCCGCGGTTGTCGGGATGCAGCAACGGCCCGCCTGCCGACAGCGCATAGGCGCTGGAGCCGGTGGGCGAGGCGACGATCAGGCCGTCGGCGCGCTGGTTGGCGACGAAGCGGCCGTCGATCTCCACGCGCAGTTCGACCATGCCGGAGGTGGCGCCGCGGTTCACCACCACGTCGTTCATCGCGAGCGCGTCGAACACGATCTCGCCGTCGCGCAGCACGTGCGCGTGCATCAGCGTGCGCTGGTCCTCCTCGTACTCGCCGGCCAGCATGGGCGGCAGCACGGTGCGGAAGTTGTCCAGCGGGATGTCGGTGATGAAGCCCAGGCGACCCTGGTTGATGCCCACCAGCGGCACGTTGTAGCGAGCCAGCTGCCGGCCGATGCCCAGCATGGTGCCGTCGCCGCCGACCACCAGCCCCAGGTCGCACTGCGTGCCGATGGTCGGAACGTCCGCCGTCGGCTGGCTGTTCATGCCCGAAACGGTGGCGGTGTCGCGTTCCACCACCACCTCGCAGCCCTGCGACGCCAAAAATTGCGCAATCTCCTCCAGCGTCGTGCGCATCGCAGCCGCCAGCGCCGGCGGCAATGCGGCGTGGTACTTGCCGATCAGCGCGACGTGCCGGAAGATCGATTTCATCGGCAAATTAGATCATTAAAATTCGACCCCCGCCCCCCAACCACCCATGAAGCTCGACGACCGCGCCAAGCTGTTGCTCAAAGCCCTGATCGAGCGCTACATCGCCGAGGGGCAGCCCGTGGGCTCCCGCACGCTGTCGCGTGCGTCCGGGCTGGAGCTTTCGCCCGCCACGATCCGCAACGTGATGTCCGACCTCGAGGAACTCGGGCTGGTCGCCAGCCCGCATACCTCTGCCGGCCGCATCCCCACCGCCCGGGGCTACCGCCTCTTCGTCGACACCATGCTCACGGCGCGCCAGGGCGACCTGGCCGCGCCGGTGTCGCTGCCGCCGGACCAGCCGCAGCGCGTCATAGCGCATGCGGCGCAGATGCTGTCGAACATGTCGCAGTTCGTCGGGGTGGTGGTGGCGCCGCGCCGCAGTTCGGTGTTTCGCCACATCGAATTCCTGCGCCTGTCCGAGCGCCGCTTCCTGGTGATCATCGTCTCCCCCGAAGGCGACGTGCAGAACCGCGTGGTGCACACCGCGGCCGACTACACGCAGTCGCAACTGGCCGAAGCGGCCAACTACCTCAACGCCCACTATGCGGGCCTGACCATGGAGGCCGTGCGCGAGCGCCTGAAGAGCGAGGTGGACCAGCTGCGCGGCGAGATCGCCACGCTGATGCAGACGGCGGTGGAGGCCAGCTCCGAGGCCATGCAGGAAGACCAGGAGGACGTGGTGATCTCCGGCGAGCGCAACCTGCTGTCGGTCACCGATTTCTCGGGCGACATGAGCCACCTGCGCCGCGCCTTCGAGCTGTTCGAGCAGAAGACGCAGCTGATGCGCCTGCTGGACGTGTCCAGCCAGGCCGAGGGCGTGCGCATCTTCATCGGCGGCGAAAGCCAGGTCGTGCCCTTCGAGGAGCTCTCGATCGTGAGCGCGCCCTACGAAGTGGACGGGCAGGTGGTGGGCACGCTGGGCGTGATCGGGCCCACGCGCATGGCCTACGACCGCATGATCCAGATCGTCGACATCACCTCCAAGCTGGTGAGCAACGCCCTGAGCCACAAGCCCTGACCGCCGCGGTCAGGCGAAGGCGAAGTCCGCTGCGCTGAAGTCGGCCGGCCGCATGCCGACCAGCCAGATCGCGGTGTCGGCATCCACCTGGACGATGGAGAACGAGACGTAGTCGTAGGTGTTGGCGACCACGTCCGCGAGGCTGCTCCAGCCCGTTCCCTGCAGGCGCACCCGGTCGTTCGTGCCGCCGGCCTCGAATTCCTGGATCACCTGGATGCCGGAGCCGGTGCCCACCAGCACCGTGTCGTCGCCGCCGGCGCCGAGGAACAGGTAGTCGATGCCGGTGCCCGCGTCGAAGACGTCGTCGCCGCCCTGTCCGAGCAGCACGTCGACGCCCTCGCCGCCGTAGAGGCTGTCGTTGCCTGCCCCGGCATACGCGTAGTCGTTCCCGGCACCGCCGTGGAAGACGTCGTTGCCGCTGTCGCCCACCAGGATGTCCACGCCGGCTTCGCCGAAGACGGTGTTGTTGCCCGCCTCGACGTAGAAGTGGTCGACTTCGCCGTCGCCGCCGATCATCAGGTCGTCGCCGGCGCCCGCGATGAACACGTCGATGCCGGCACCCCCGTACAGGGTGTCCTTGCCGTCGCCGCCGAACAGGTAGTCCTGGCCGCCTTCGCCCAGGAGCAGGTCGTCGCCCCCCTCGCCGAGCAGCACGTCGACGTCGTCGCCGCCGTAAAGCTGGTCGTCGCCCGCGCCGCCATACAGGTAGTCGAAGCCGGCGAAGCCCTGCATCAGGTCCCCGGCCGCCGTGCCCACGAGGACGTCCGCTCCCGCCGTGCCGTTGCGCACTGCGCCGCCGCCGGTGGCAATGGTGATGTCGGCAAAGCGCAGGAACTCCACGCCACTGACGGTGTCGACCCCGTCCGCGCCGCCGACGTGCCGGATCGTCGCGACGCCGCCAGCGTACGTGATCGTGTACGCACTGCGCGCGCCGGAGTACACCGCCACGTCGGCATCGCTGCCGCCACCGACGATGCTGTCGTCCCCGGCCCCGCCCGTGAGGACGTTGGCCGCCTCGTTGCCGGTGATCAGGTCGTTGCCGCTGCCGCCGACCGCGTTCTCGATCACGGTGTCCAGCGCGATGGCCAGGTTGTTGCGCCCGTCGTAGACGTCCACGGCCAGGGGCTCCCCGAACCAGGAAGGCAGGTCCAGGCCCTGGCGCAGTTCCTCGTTCGTCCGGCGCAGGCCGATGGAGCTGTACGTGTAGTCGTCCAGGTTGATCGCGCAGCCGAAGACCTGGTTGGAGCAATCCAGCGTGTCGATGCCGCCGGCATCCCAGATGGTTTCGAAGAACTCCTCGTTCGTGCCCCACCGGTAGGTGTCGTTCCCCGCGCCGGTCGCCATGTTCGCGCCGTACAGGTACTGCAGCGCGACGATGTCCAGCGGCATCAGCGTGCGTGGTTTCACGGTCGACTCCAGCCAGCTGTAGCTGGAAGGGGTGCCGGACACGGTCACGATCGTGCTGTGCTGGGCGGGCGTGTACGCCATCACGGTGAAGTTCGTGCGGTCGTAGCTCGCGTCGAGCACGTCCTCGCCTTCGAACGGGTGCTTCAGGCCGAGTGCGTGGCCGATCTCGTGCAGCAGCGTCGCGTAGCCGGAGCCGCCGGCCTGCCAGTCGGTGGCGGACCAGGCGGCATTGCGGTTGAACCAGACGTCGCCGGCGGCGTCGCTCTCGGTGGCGGTGAGCAGCGCCTGGGTCGTGGTCGAAAACGTGTAGCGGTGGTCCGGGAAGTAGGCATAGGCGGACTGGCCGCCGGCCTGCGCGGAGTTGCCGAAGGTCACCTGCCCGATGCCGGCCACCTCGACGAAGTCGACGCGGACCATCGCTTCGATGGATGCGAGCACCTGGCGCGTGGCCGCCACCTGCAACGGGTCGAAGGCCAGGAACGAGGCGCCGTCGCCGTTGGCGGCGGCATAGGCAGGCTGCGCCGAGGGAAAGCTGTACGTGACCACGGCGGAATTGCCGATGCCCGCCGGCGCCAGCCGCGAGCTGCCGATGGCGTCGTCGAAATTCCAGCGGGCGGTTTCGAAGCCGTTCTCGATGGCGAGCAGGGCGGCTAGCGGATTGGTGGTGGTCGCCATGGGACCTTCGCTGATCGGAAGATCCGCGGCAAGTTCCCCTTGCAGGCGAATGCAGCGAGTGGACGCCGACAAATCCACACTGTGCACGGCCACGGCTGAGCCATGAAAACTTATATTGTCGGGCTGGGCGCGCAGTGCCCCGCGAAAGCGCATACTGGGCCCGTTCACTGATCGATCGTCTCCGACGGCTCCCTGGACGCAACGGAGGCCGCCATGGCCAAGACGAACGGAATGGCTGCCATCCTGCAGCAGAACGAACCATCCATCCTGCGCGATTGGGTCGGCCTGCAGATGGCCGACAACCGCCGCCGCGAGCTCCTGAGCGAAACCGAAGTCGGCGAGCAGTCGCGTGCCTTCCTCGCTGCCCTGTCGATGGCCTGCCAGACCAGTTACGACGAGTCGATGCTCGGCGCGCATTGGGACGACCTGCGCGGCACCCTGTCGGACTTGTCGAAGAACCGCGCGCATGCCGGTTTCTCGCCGTCGGAAACGGCCACCTTCGTGTTCTCGCTGAAGGAACCCCTGTTCGCGGCGCTGCGGCTTGCCTACGGCGCCGACGCCGCGCGGCTGAACACCGAGACGATGCTGGCCTCCCTCGTGCTGGACAAGCTGGGGCTGGTCACCATCGAGGCGCACCAGCGCGGGCGCGAGCAGGTCATCGCGCGGCAGCATGCCGAACTGCTGGAACTGTCGACGCCCGTGATCAAGCTGTGGGACGGCATCCTCGCGATCCCCCTCATTGGCACCCTGGACAGCGAGCGGACGCAGACCGTCATGGAGAGCCTGCTCGAGGCGATCGTGAAGACGGGCGCCAGCGTGGCGATCATCGACATCACCGGCGTGCCGACCGTCGACACGCTCGTGTCGCAGCACCTGCTGAAGACGGTGGCCGCCGCCCGCCTGATGGGGGCGGAGTGCATCATCAGCGGCATCCGTCCGCAGATCGCACAGACGATCGTGCACCTCGGCGTGGACCTCGGCGACGTCTCGACCAAGGCGACCCTTGCCGAAGCGCTGCGCATCGCGCTGTCGCGCCGGGGGCTGGGCATCGCGGCCTTGCCGGGTCGGCATGCAGATGCTGCATGAAGCCGCCTTGGAAACGACTTTCGAAGTGGTCGAACAAAGCCAGGTCGCGCAGGTGCGCCGGCTGGCCATGGAGATCGGCCGCGCGCACGACCTGTCGGAAGAGGACATCGGCCGCGCCGCGATCGTCGCCACCGAGGCGGCCACCAACCTGGTGAAGTACGGCGAGCGCGGCACCGTGACCTTGAGCCCCTTCTTCGACGAAGGCTCGGTCGGCGTGCAGATGATCGTGATGGACCACGGCCCCGGCTTCCCCGATTTCTCCGGCGCGGTGCGCGACGGTTTCTCGACCGGGGGCAGCCTCGGCCTGGGCCTCGGATCCATGATGCGGGCTTCCGACCTGTTCGAGGCCTATGCCGGCCCGCAGCAGGGCACCGCCTTCCTTGCGCGGGTGGCGCGGGGACGCACGCGCCCGGGCGCGGCGGATCACCGCCTGGCCGTGGGCGCCCGGCGCGCCGCGATGCGCGGCGAAACCGAGTGCGGCGACGCGTGGGGCCACGCGCGCTGCGGCCGCTGGGACCGCTTGTGCCTGGTGGACGGCCTCGGCCACGGCCCCATGGCGGCGATCGCGGCGCAGCAGGCCGTGGCCGTCTTCCGGGCCGCTGGCGAGAGCGCCACGCCGGCCGACATCGTCCAGCAATGCCACGAAGCCATCGGCGCCACGCGCGGGGCGGTGATGGGCGTCGCGGCGATCGACGCGGACGGCGGCCGCGTGCTGTTTGCCGGCGTCGGCAACATCGCCGGCATGGTGTATTCGGCAACGGATTCGCACCACCTGCTGTCGACCGAGGGCATCGTGGGCCACAACATGCGCAAGGTGCGCGTGGTGGAGCGTCCCTGGAGCCGCGGGGACAGCATCGTCCTGAGCACCGACGGGCTGTCCGGCCGCTGGAACCTGGCGCGCTATCCGGGGCTGGTGCACCGGCACGCGCTGCTGGTCGCCTCGGTGCTGTTCCGGGATTTCGCGCGCAATACCGACGACGCCACCGTCATCGTGGCCAAGGGGCTGAAATGAAATACGTGGTCAGCGCCGAACGGATCGCTGCCAACCGGCTGGTGGAGATCCGCCAGAGCAGCCGGGACGTGGTGGAGCTGTTCGACATGGACAAGCTCGATGGCACGCGCTTCATCACGGCGGTGTCGGAGATGGCGCGCAACGTGGTGCAGCACGTCGGCGAAGGCATGGTGACCTTCCTGCTGGACGACGCCGACGAGGAGGGCGGCGGCCGGCAACTGGTGGTGGCGCAAGTGGCCGACCAGGGGCCCGGCATCGGCGACCTGGACGGCGCCCTCGCAGGCCGGCCCAATGCGCGCCGCGTGACCGGCAACGGCCTGCGCAGCACCCGCCGGATGATCGACCACTTCCGCATCGAGCAGCCTGCCACCGGCGGCACGCTCGTGACGCTGGGGGTGCCGCGGCCGCGCGGTGCGCGCCGCCTCACCGCCGCCGAGATCGACCAGCGCGTGCAGCGCTTCGCCGTGCGCAAGCCGCGGTCGCCCACCGACGAACTCGAACAGCAGAACCGGGACATGCTGGTCACGCTGCAGGCGCTGAAGGACCGCCAGGCGGAGCTGCAGCTGGCTGACGAACGCAAGAACCAGTTCGTCGCCACGCTCGCGCACGAGCTGCGCAATCCGCTGGGCACGCTGCAGATGACGCTGTACATCCTGCGGCAGAAGCCCGCGCTGCAGGCGCCCGATGTCGCATCGCACCTGGAAGTGATCGCGCGGCAGGCGCAGCAGCTGAACCAGCTGGTCAACGACCTCATGGACGTGTCGCGCGTGAGCCAGGGGAAGGTGGAGCTGCACAAGCGTGCGACCGACATGAACGAGCTGGTCGCGCAGGCGCTGGAGATGACGGGCGCGGCCATCGCGGCCAAGGACCACCGCGTCACGCTGACCCTGAGCCCCGAGCCGCTGTGGGTGAATGCCGACTCGACCCGGATGAAGCAGGTGCTGTGCAACGTCATGCACAACGCGGCCCGCTACAGCAAGGAACACGGCGAGATCTTCGTGCGCGTGCGGCGCGAGGAGGCGCATGCGGTCGTCGAAGTGGCTGATCGTGGCATGGGCATCCCGGCCGACCTGCTGCCGCACGTCTTCGGCCTGTTCGTGCAGGGCTCCCATCACACCGAAGGCGGTCTGGGCGTCGGGCTGGCGCTGGCGCAGCGGCTGGTGCACGAGCATGACGGCACCGTCGGCGCCGCAAGCGAAGGCCTCGGGCGCGGCAGCCAGTTCACCGTGAGCCTGCCCTTGTGCCCGCCGCGCGCCTGAGCGGCGCGCGCAGGTGCCACGCCTACAATCGACCCGGGGGCCGTTAGCTCAGTTGGTCAGAGCAGGGGACTCATAATCCCTTGGTCGCTGGTTCAAGTCCAGCACGGCCTACCAAGCGATCGACTGCACCACATGACTTCGTTGCTACGTTTATGGTAGCGGTGAGCGATAGATGCTTCGCCTTCGTGACAGTCCTGTGACAGTACTTCCGTGCGGGTCAAGAAAGTAACTCTCATCAGGCGTTTTCCGCCACGCGGCGGCCATGGACCAGGCGTCCCGTAGGTATACCGAGGATTCGCGGCTCCGCCACGGCGCACCCGGAAGTCTTTGATTACGGCGTTTTCTGAGCGCCCCGCGCCAGCGACTTCGCCCACAAAGCCGAGCCGTACCTGCCCTCGCTGCCGCATCGCTGTTGGGGGACGGCACCACGCGTGTGCCGCGTGCCCTGTATTCGGCAACTGCCTATCGACACGTACCAGTAGCGACGGGTACGCTCTTGCAACAACCATACAGTACCTGTATATTCGTACAGCACTAAACGGTGTAACACACCACATGAACATCGAAGGACGAACTCACCGCCCGCTTGGCGCCATCTCACCCCTGGAAGAGATGGGCGCTTATGAATGGCTGTGGCAGCAGGAGAACCTGAAGCCTTCGTTCAAGGCGATCTCCGAATTTTTCGAGCAACACCCTGATGCTCTTCCATCAGACCTCGTGCCTGTTAGTGACGCTGTAGCCTGCGCCAAGCAGGTCATGGAGCGTCTGCACGATCGGGGCGTTTCCAACTTCGGCATCAGGATGCTTCGAGCCGGGGACTACCCTGACAGCTTGACGGATGCCAAGCATCCGCTGCAACTGCTCTACTTCCAAGGAGACTGGGAGCTCGTATACAGCCCACGCCGCATCGCAATCGTGGGTACGCGCAAGCCCTCGCCGGAAGGCGTCAGGCGGACGAAGCAACTCACGAAGGCGCTGGTAGCAGACGACTTCACAATCGTGTCCGGCTTGGCGACTGGAGTGGACACGGCTGCGCATCAGACCGCCATCGACTTGGGCGGTCGCACGATTGGGGTGATCGGCACCCCGCTGCACGAGTCGTATCCGCGCGAGAATGCCGATCTCCAGCGATCCATTGCTAGAGAGCATCTGCTTATTAGTCAGATTCCAGTGCTGCGTTACGAGGCGCAGGACTACCGGCGCAACCGCATGTTTTTCCCAGAGCGGAACGTCACGATGTCAGCTCTGACGCAGGCCACAGTGATCGTGGAAGCCGGGGAAACGTCAGGCACCCTGATTCAAGCAAAAGCCGCCCTGGAGCAGGGGCGAAAGCTTTTCATCTTGGAGAGCAACTTCAATCGGCCGAGCCTCACTTGGCCGGCGAGGTTCGAGCGTTTAGGGGCCATTCGCGTCCGCGACTACCGGGACATACAAGATGCCCTTACGCTGGGACCTTCACGCGATTGACGACATCTCCCGGCCAGATCATCACTGGCTGAGTGCCGCAGACTCGTGCTTTTACTTTCACGAGTACACCTCGCACAAGGGCTTTGCTTTCAGCCCGGCGAACAACTTCATCTCGAACTTCAAAAAGTCCCCCACTCTCGCGGGGACTGCGCAGTACGTTCATAAAACGCGCGCGATCGGCGAGGCTGCGCAGAACCTGCGACGTGGAATGACCGCGCAGGATCAGGCGTGGCTCGCAAGCGCCACGTTTGTGCCTATCCCGCCCTCGAACGAACCAAATGATCCGGAGTACGACGATCGTGTTCTTCGAATGCTAAACCTGGCACTCGCAGGTACTTCCGCAGAGGTCCGCGACTTGATCGTGCAGACGGAATCGTATGCGGCCTCTCATGCGCAGCAGGCCGGTCAGCGGATGCGCCCAGAAGACCTGAGAGCGATCTACTCCATAGCGCCAGGTGTGGTACCCCGTCAGAACGTGGTGATCGTGGACGACGTTCTCACCACCGGCAGTCACTACGTGGCAGTGCGTGACGTGATCCTCCAGTCTTTTCCGACGGTGGATGTCTTCGGCATCTTCCTTGCCCGCCGCGCGCTACCTCCTGTCGAAGACGACTTCGATGTAATCCCCTGACGCAGGGTGTTCCGGCGTCACGGCCTGTGACGTAGCTGCGCCTGCGCCGGCGCCACCGCATTTCGCATCCTGCAGAGTGCCCCCATTTTGCTGGCTAGATGTACAGACGCCGAATTAATGTTTCGTAGCGGTCCTACAGCGGCCGCCGATGTGTTTTGCAGTTTGCGCTCGGACTGCCAGCATGTGCGCTCTTGTGGAGGCAATATGAAGGCGAAATCTGAGCCTGTTCTGGGCGAGGTCATCGAGCTGATGTACCCGGAAATGTTCGCCAAGGACCTTGCTGCCTTCCTCGGGATGACGCAGCATCAAATTCGTCACTACGTGAAGACACGGCGACTTTTGAAGGGCCGAAATCGCAAGCCGCTTGGGTACACGACCAAGTACCACAAACGAGTTGTTGTGAAGATGAACGACGATCACCCGCAGCAGCATCGGCGCTTCGCCTTTGCTACCGTGCTGGCCTGGGAGGCGGCGTCTGGTCGGAAGGTACCCACCACCCACGCAGTGGTGCTCATAGATGGCGATGCCGACAATCTTGAGCCGGACAATCTCTACTGCTTGCCACGCTCCGAGTTGCTCGCGTGGGCAAGGTTCATCAGGCAGCCCGTTGAGGTGACGGTCGACCAACTTTGGAGGGACGTGATGGCGCTCGATACTTCGGCCAAGGTTCAGCAGAAGCTGCTGGATTTGCTTGAAAGAGTGGTCGACCTTGAACAGCCGCTGGACATCATGCGCCAGCGTGCTGCCTGTGAAACCGCTCAGACCTTGATCAACTTGCTCCGTACCGAGATCGCGTACATCCAAGTGCGAGGTGGTGACGGAGAGATCCCGTTCCTTGATGAAGCCAGAGAGGCAAACAAGCGGCACAAAGCGAACCATCGGCGCAGGCAGGGCTTGCTTGCAGGGCCCGCAGAGGACCACCCTTGGCGCGGGCTAGGCTCGAAAGAGAACTAAGCTTTCTAGGATTCCGCTTCGTCAACATTCGAGGCGCACGGTCATCTGCCACGAGTTGTGCAGTTGCTAGATTGGTCGCCGCGCACGCCGGCAACGGGGAAGCGGGCTGTGGAGCGGTACTGTATGCTTCGCCAGTATGAAAGTGCGGGTTCGGCTTCGGCGCGAGGGTGGAGCCTACCGGCCCCCATACGGCCAAGGCCACACGGCGACAGGTGACCTGCACCTCACCCACCGCACCGCTGACGGCCGCAAGATCCCGCTGTTGCAGCTGCTCGGCGCAGAACGTCAATGGCCCTCCCTCTTCGAGCCGAAACTGGTAGCCCTTTCGGCGAAGGAGTTCGGGTTCATCGGCTTCGAGCGCGACGGCCAAGCGTGGGTTTTGCAGCAATGGGACTGCGAACTGCTGTGACGCTCCTAACCCCAGGGTGGAGGATGTTCTGATTGCCTACGGGTTTAGTTGCAGCCTATAACGCCGCTGTACTGAAGGAGGTACATGATGGATGGGGAGAAAGCGGCCGAGTGGATGTGCGCGATCCAGGCTACAGGCAACTGTGGCCACGCAAATTCAGGCGTTTACCAGAACCTGGTGAACAACACCGGTAACGTCGTGAACGTGACCGTTAAGGTCACCAACTTCGATGCGTTCGGAACGGCGCAAGGTAGCTACACAACGACGCACACCGTGCAACCAGGTGGCCGAGAACCACTCGGCTGTACCCATCACGGTGACACGAGCGGCAGGTTTGTCCAGCGGGCAATCGTTGCGGAGTCGCGCGCCGGATAGGCGCCCGGTGTTGTGCGTCGAAACACGTTGCGGTCGACCACCGACGTCAGCGCGCGGATCCTGCTGTCTACCCTGGAGCAGGAAGGCGGCGCGGTATAACGCCCCCATGAAGCCCCTGTCCACTGTCGCCGATCGCGGACGCTGATGCCGGCAACCTTTTGGCCAACCTCGGTGGTGGACTGGGCACAGGTGTTCAGCGCTATCGGCACAGTGGGAGCAGTCATCGTCGCTTTGCGGCTCTCGCGAGCGGCGGAACGTCAGGCGGACGAGGCTGCCCGGCCCCGCTTGTTCTTTTTCAACGTGGTGTACTCCTT
>DATAGN010000167.1:0-18677 GCA_036263715.1 Ramlibacter sp. | reverse complement strand
CAAACAGATGTCGCGAGCATGAGACGTACGCGCGTGTCGATACGCTTCGCTCTCGTACCCGCGCTGCGGCGCTGGACCCGGACTTCCAGGCCCCGTCCCGAACGCGGACGCACACCGCACGGCGCCTGGCGCGGCGCTCGTGCCGCGCGACCCTGACCGGTGACGGGCCATCGGTGATGGCGACGTTTGCCGCGTGCGCGATGCTGTCGCTATCCTGTTCGTAACGCCGTCGTTGGCGCGTTCCTACCACGTCTATGGTGCACGTCACCTTGGACACGGGGAGCCCTGCATTCGCGCGAGATGCGTCCAGGCGGGGAGTGACGGATCGTGGAACGCCGCTTTCAGGAAAGGCACGAGCGTCACGCCAGGCGCTGCGCGGTGTGCGCCCGCGTTCGGGACGGGGCCTGGAAGTCCGGCTTCGGCGCCGCAGCGCGGCTACGAGCGCGCGTCAGCGCATATCGAGCCGCGCGTACGTCTCATGCTCGCGACTTCTGTTTGAACGGAGCGTTGATCCGCGCGCGGATCAACGCGCAGTGAGTTAAGTCGCGGCGGCGCTGGAGCCGGACTTCCAGGTTGCCGGAGCGAAAGCGAAGGGCCCCCGTCACGGCGGGCGCGCACCGTGCGGCGCCTGGCGTGGCGCGGCGATGGAGGAAAGACACGAAGGCAGGGAGCCCTGGATTCCCGCCTTCGCGGGAATGACGAGGCGGAAACGAAAAAACCGCCCGAAGGCGGTTTCCCGTTTTGCTTTGCTGGCAGCGCACCCGGATCAAACGGCGCGAGGCATTCGCCTCACGGGCTGACCTGACGCGTGATGGTCAGGCGGTGGCGGCGGCCGAGGCCTGCAGGCCCTTGACCTTGGCCGAGAGGCGGCTCTTGTCGCGAGCGGCCTTGTTCTTGTGGAAGATGCCCTTGTCGGCCACCGTGTCCACGATCGACTGGGCCTTGGCGAAGAGTTCGTTCGCCTTGGCCTTGTCACCAGCGGCGACGGCCTTCTCGACGTTCTTCACCGCGGTGCGGTATTTGGAGCGCAGGGACGTGTTCGCTGCATTGAGCTTCACGTCCTGGCGGGCGCGCTTGCGGCCAGAAGCCAGGCGCGGATTCTTCTTCTTGGGTTTTCCAGAAGCCATGTGTGTGTTCCTTCGTGTCTGAGGATGTTGCCAGCAAAGCCCGCGATTATAGCCCGGTGCCTTCTCCCCGCCCAGCCGTGGGTTTCGCTGCGCGTACACTCGCTCGCCGTGAGCCTGATCAAAGCCGCTTCGACCATCTCCGTCCTGACGCTGGCTTCCCGGGTCACCGGCTTGCTGCGTGAATTCCTCATGGCGGCGGCCTTCGGCGCATCGGCCATGACCGACGCCTTCAACGTCGCCTTCCGCATCCCCAACCTGTTTCGCCGCCTGTTCGCCGAGGGCGCCTTCAGCCAGGCCTTCGTGCCGGCACTGGCCCACAGCAAGGAGCGCGACGGCGACGAGGTCACCCACCGGCTGATCGACAGCGTCGCCACCATCCTGTTCTGGACGCTGCTGCTGACCTGCGCCATCGGCGTGATCGGCGCGCCCATCCTCGTCTGGGCGCTGGCCAGCGGCTTCCAGAAGGATCCCCGCGCCTTCGAGACGACGGTGCTGCTCACCCGCTTCATGTTCCCCTACATCGGCTTCATGTCGATGGTGGCGCTGGCGGCGGGGATCCTCAACACCTGGAAGCGCTTCGCCGTGCCGGCCGCCACGCCGGTGCTGCTGAACGTCTGCATGATCCTGGCGGCGTGGCTGCTCGCGCCCTGGCTGGGGCGCCAGGGCATCGAGCCGATCTATGCCATGGCCGTCGGCGTCATGGCCGGCGGCTTCCTGCAACTGGCCGTGCAGGTGCCGGTGTTGCGCAAGCTGGGGCTGTTCCCGCGCATCGGCCTGTCGCCGGCCCGGCTGAAGGAAGCCTGGAACGATCCGGGCATGCGCGGCATCCTGCGCACCATGGCGCCTGCTCTCCTCGGCGTGGGCGTCGCGCAGATCTCGCTGCTGATCAACACGCAGATCGCGTCCTGGCTGCCGGCCGGCAGTGTCAGCTGGCTCAGCTATGCGGACCGGCTGATGGAGTTCCCCACGGCGATGCTCGGCGTGGCGCTGGGCGTGGTGCTCATGCCGCAACTCGCCGCCGCCAAGGCGACCGACGACAGCGCCCGCTACTCGGCGATGCTGGACTGGGGGCTGCGCCTGGTGCTGCTGCTGTCGGTGCCGAGCGCGGTCGCGCTGCTGGTGTTCGCGCAGCCGCTGGTGGCCACGCTGTACCACTATGGTGCATTCAGCGACGCCGACGTGCGGCAGGTCTCGCTGGCGCTCGCCGGCTACGGCATCGGGCTGCTCGGGTTGGTCGCCATCAAGGTGCTCGCCCCGGGTTTCTATGCCAGCCGCGACATGCGCACGCCGGTGCGCATCGCGGTGGTCGTGCTGGTGCTCACCCAGCTGATGAACATCGCGCTGGTGCCCTGGTTCGGGCACGCGGGCCTGGCCATGTCCATCGGCCTCGGTGCCCTCATCAACGCGGCCTGGCTGCTGGTCGGCCTGCGTCGCCGTGGCAGCTATGAGCCCAGCCCGGGCTGGGGCAAGTTCGCGCTGCAGGTATTCGCCGGCACGGTGCTGGTGGGCGGCTTCCTCTGGTGGGTGGCGAACAGCTTTCCCTGGGTGCAGTGGCGCGAGGTGCCGTGGCTGCGCGCGGGTGCGATGGCCGGCACGCTCGCCGTCTCCGGGCTCCTTTACTTCGGCGTGCTGGCAGTCACGGGCATGAAGCTGCGTCAGTTTGTCACGCGCTGAGCCACCCGTCGGCGCCCCGCGTCTGCCTCCGCTTGACGCTGGCTGGCCCGTCCATTACAACCCCCGCATGTCCCTGCAATTCACTGCGCCCACGCCGCTGGAATACTTCCGGACGCTGGTGCAGAGCGACGACCATTTCCCGCTGCTCGAGGCGGCGGCGAGCCTCGCGCAGGACGAATACCCGGACCTGGACCTGCAGGTCGTGCTGGGCGATGTCGACCAGCTGCTCGCCCGGCTGAAGCGCCGCATCCCCGCCGACGCCGCCGCGCTGCAGCGGCTGCGCACGCTCAACCAGTTCTTCTTCCGGGACCTCAGTTTCGGCGGCAACGTCAACGACTACTGCGACCCGGACAACAGCTACCTGAACGTGGTGCTGCGCACCCGCCGCGGCATCCAGATCTCCCTGGCCGTGCTATGGATCGAGCTGGCGCAGGGCATCGGCCTGCACGCCCGCGGCGTCTGCTTCCCCGGCCACTTCATGGTGAAGGTCAACCTTCCGAAGGGACAGGTGGTGATCGATCCGTTCACCGGCCAGTCGCTGTCGCGGGAAGAGTTGTCCGAGCGGCTGGAACCGTACAAGCGGCGCAGCGGCCTGGTCGACGAGTTCGAGGTGCCGCTCGGCCTGTACCTGCAGGCCGCGCCGCCGCGCGACATCCTCGCGCGCATGCTGCGCAACCTGAAGGAAATCCACCGCGCCCAGGAAGACTGGCAGCGGGTCATCGCCGTGCAGAACCGCCTGCTGGTGCTGCTGCCCGACGCCTGGGCCGAGTACCGCGACCGCGGCCTCGCCCATGCCGAGCAGGGCCACGCGGCACTGGCCGTGGAAGACCTCGAGACCTACCTGGTGCACGCGCAGGACGCGCTGGACATCGACGTGATCGCCGATCGCGTTGCCGACCTGCGCCGGGCGAAGCAGTAAGGGATTCGAGGCTCCTTCTCCCGCATGCGGGAGAAGGCGGGGGATGAGGGTCTTCGCGCTCCTCGGCCCTCACCCCAACCCTCTCCCGCAAGCGCGAGAGGGAGAAAACTCAGGCGGCCAGGCGAATCCCGGTCCCCAGCGGCCGCGCGCCCAGCATCGACGGCGCCCGGTGCACCGACAGGATCGGCTCCCGCCGCACCTCCGGCACCGGCACCGGCATCACCACCGGCCGCAGCCAGTCCAGCACGGGCGCCCACTGCGCCAGGTCCGTCTCCACCTTCTCGGCCG
Source organism: Ramlibacter sp. (assembly GCA_036263715.1). GTDB lineage: Bacteria > Pseudomonadota > Gammaproteobacteria > Burkholderiales > Burkholderiaceae_C > Ramlibacter. Next base: position 14,669 of record DATAGN010000167.1, on the reverse strand, counting down.
GCAAGTCGAACAGCGTCAGCCCCCGCTCCAGGCTGCGCACGTACAGCTGCGTCTCGCGCAGCAGCCCGAGCATCTCCACCGCGTTGTCGCGCGCCCAGGCGCGCAGCACCTCGCCGCCCTGCGTGCGGCCATCCACGCGCATCCCAATGGTCGCAAGGCGGCACTGGCCCTTGGCCACGCGCGGCAACGTCTGCAGCTCCGCGATGCACGCCTGCGCCGACTCGCGGTCGAACAGCGAGGGGCACACCGGCACCACGATGGCGTCGGCGAACATGACGATGCGTGCGAGTTCGAAGCCGTGCAGGCCGCCCGGCGTGTCCAGCACCACGTGCGTGATGCCCGTGGGCACGCGCAGCACGTTCTTCTGGTCCAGCGTCCAGGGGGCAATCGCGGGCAGGCCAGCGTCGCGGCGACGCAGCCAGCCGCGGCTGGATTGCTGCCGGTCGATGTCGCCCAGCATCACGGCCAGGCCCTGGCGCGCGCACCAGGCCGCCACATGGGCGGCAAACGTGCTCTTGCCGCTTCCTCCCTTGCGGTTGACGACGGCGATGACGGGCATGGCGGGCTCCCTCGTTCCGGTGCGAGGCGCCAGTGTCCGGCCTTGTGGGGCCGAAGTCCAGCGCCGGCCGGTGACGGGCTGCTTCCAGTTTTGTAGCGGCGCAACGGCGCGCCGCCTGTCTGCGCCCCGGCGCCGTCCGCGCCCGGGCTCAGGACACCGTGACCGCCGGGCCGCTTGCGCGCGGGCCGATCACGCCGATCTCGTGCACCGACTCACCGGCGGCGCGCAGCGTTTCGGCGATCGCCGCCGCCTGCGCGGGCGCCACCACGACCACCATGCCGATGCCGTTGTTGAAGGTGCGGTTCATCTCGTGGTCGTCGATCGCCGCCACCGACTGCAGCCAGGCGAACAGCTCGGTGCGCGGCCAGCTGCCCAGGCGCAGCTGCGCCGACAGGCCTTCGGGCAGCACGCGCGGGATGTTCTCCAGCAGCCCGCCGCCGGTGATGTGCGCCAGGGCCTTGATGCCGCCTTCGTGTTCGGCCAGCGCCGCGAGCACCGGCTTCACGTAGATGCGCGTGGGCTCCATCACCGCGTCGCGGAAGGCGCGACCGTCCAGCGTCGCGGGCAGTTGCGAGGCGCCGGCGCGCTCGATGCACTTGCGCACCAGCGAGAAACCGTTGGAATGCACTCCGCTGGAGGCCAGCCCCAGCACCACGTCGCCGGCCTGCACGTCCTGGCCCGCCAGGATCTTCGACTTCTCCACGGCGCCGACCGCGAAGCCGGCCAGGTCGTATTCGCCGGCGGGGTACATGCCGGGCATTTCCGCGGTCTCGCCGCCGATCAGGGCGCAGCCGGCCAGCTCGCAGCCGCGGGCAATGCCGCCCACGACCGAAGCGGCCGTGTCCACATCCAGCTTGCCGCAGGCGAAGTAGTCCAGGAAGAACAGGGGCTCGGCGCCTTGCACCAGCACGTCGTTCACGCTCATGGCGACCAGGTCGATGCCCACCGTCGAATGCATGTTCCACTCGAAGGCCAGCTTCAGCTTGGTGCCGACGCCGTCGGTGCCGCTCACCAGCACCGGCTCCCTGTAGCGCTTGGGCACTTCGAACAGGGCGCCGAAGCCGCCGATGCCCGCCAGCACGCCTTCCCGCATGGTCTTTTTCGCCAGCGGCTTGATGCGTTCGACCAGTGCGTCGCCGGCATCGATGTCGACGCCGGCGTCCTTGTACGAGAGGGGGGAGGGCTTCATTGGGAGTGGCTGGACAGCGCCCGGGGCGCCGGCCGATAGAATTTGCGCTGGATTTTACTTGCCGGCCCCACCGGGACCGGCCTTCTTCCCCCGGATGCTCTTCACCCCCACGCAGAAGCGGGCCGCCGCCTGGACCGCCATCGCGGTGCTGGCGCTGCTCGCGCTCCGCGCGCTCGGGCCGGTGCTCACGCCCTTTCTCGTGGCGGCGGTGCTGGCCTATGCGCTCACGCCGCTGGTCGACCGGCTGGACGACCTGTGGGGCGGCCGCATGCCGCGCGTGCTGGCGGTGGTGATCGTCGAACTGCTGCTGGTGCTGGCCCTGTTCTGCCTGGTGCTGCTGATCATCCCGGTGCTGCTCAAGGAGATCCCGCTGATCCGCGAGCAGCTGCCGCAGCTGCTGGACCGGGTGCACGACACGCTCTCGCCGTGGCTCGCGCAGTTCGGCGTGCGCGTGTCGCTGGACCTGGCCAGCCTGCGTGGCCTGCTGGTCGAGTACCTCAATGCGAACTGGGGCGACAGCTTCGGGTCGCTGTGGTCCTCGCTCAAGGTGGGCGGCAGCGTGGTGCTCACGCTCGTTTTCTACACCGTGCTCGTGCCGGTGGCGCTGTTCTACCTGCTGATGGACTGGAAGAACGTGGTGGCGCAGGCGTTGCAGCTCGTGCCGCCGCGCGCGCGGCCCGGCTTCGACTCGTTCACCCACGAGGCCGACCAGGTGCTGGGGCAGTACCTGCGCGGCCAGTTGCTGGTGATGGCGACCATGGCGGTGTTCTACAGCACCGGCCTGGCCCTCTTCGGCCTCGAACTCGCGGTGCCCATTGGCGTGTTCACCGGCCTGGCCATGTTCGTGCCCTATATCGGCTTCGGCATCGGCCTGGTGCTGGCGCTGGTGGCCGGCGTGCTGGAGTTCGCTTCGCTCAAGGCGCTGGTGATGGTGGGCACCGTGTACGGCGCCGGGCAGGTGTTCGAAGGCTTCTACCTCACGCCGCGCCTGGTGGGCGAACGCATCGGGCTGCATCCGCTGGCGGTGATCTTCGCCTTGCTGGCTTTCGGCCAGTTGTTCGGCTTCGTCGGCGTGCTGATCGCGCTGCCGGCCAGCGCGGTGCTGCTGGTCGCCATGCGGCGCGTGCGCAGCAGCTACCTGGCCAGCCGCCTGTACCAGCACTGAAGCGATGGCGATGAAGCAGCTCCCGCTCGACATCGGCCTGGGCCGCGTGCCCAGCCTCGCTTCCTTCTTCGCGGGCCCGAACGAAGCGGCCTGGAAGCACCTGCTGCTGTGGGCCGGCAGCCCCACGCGCTCGCCCGTGCCCACCTACCTGTGGGGCGCCCCGGGCAGCGGCAAGACGCACCTGCTCACCGGGGTCGCCGAGCGCCTGCGGGAGCAGGGCGCGACGGCGGGCTGGCTGGATCCGTCGGTGGCCGAGCCGCCGCCCTTCGACGAGCGCTGGGCCGTGGTGCTGCTGGATGACGTGCAGGCCTACGGCGCCGTGCAGCAGCACGCGGCCTTCAGCTGGTTCGTGCAGGCGCAGGCGCTGCAGCGCGGCGTGCTCGCCGCGGGCATGTTCCCGCCGGCGCACCTGCAGCTGCGCGAGGACCTGCGCACGCGCCTCGGCTGGGGCCACGTCTTCCAGCTGCAGGTGCTGTCCGAACCGGAGCGCCGCTCGGTGCTGCGCCAGGCCGCGGATGCGCGCGGCGTGTTCCTGGGCGACGAGGTGATGGACTTCATCCTGCACCGCTTCTCGCGCGACCTCGGCAGCCTGATGCAGTTGCTGGACCACCTCGATGCCTACGCCCTGCAGACGCAGCGCGCCATCACCATTCCCTTGATCAAGTCGATGCTGGAGAACGAGTGACCAAGCCGCGCATTGCCCTTTTCGACCTCGACCACACCCTGCTGCCGATCGACTCGGACTACTCCTGGGGCGAGTTCACCCAGCAGATCGGCTGGACCGATCCCGTGGACTTCAAGCGGCGCAACGACCGGTTCTATGCCGACTACGTGGCGGGCACGCTGGACGTGCACGACTACGTGCGCTTCGCGGTGGAGGCGGTGCGCCTGCGCGGCCGCGCCGCGTACGAGGAGGCGCACCGGCAGTTCATGCGCGACTGGATCGAGCCGGTGCGCGAGAACGCCCTGGCGCTCGTGCGCGGGCACCAGGACGCCGGCGACACGGTGGCGATCGTGACCGCCACGAACGAGCTCGTCACCCGCCCCATCGCCGACGCCTTCGGCGTGCAGGAGCTCATCGCGGTTGAACTGCAGCGCGATGGCAGCGGCTGGATCACCGGCGACATCGCCGGCGTGCCCTCCATGCGCGAGGGCAAGGTGGTGCGCGTAGCCGACTGGCTGCATGCGCGCGGCCTCGACTGGGACACCGTCGAGACCACCTTCTATTCCGACTCCATGAACGACATTTCGCTGCTGGAGCGGGTGGACCACCCCGTGGCCACGAACCCCGACGACCGGCTGCGCGCGCTCGCGCAGGAACGCGGCTGGCGCATACTCGACCTCTTCCCCAGAGCATGATCAAGAAATTCATCGACAACCTCATCGCGGGCGCCACCGGCCGCAAGCCCAAGTTCGGCAAGCGCAAGGAGGTCGGGCCCGAGGAGCACGCGATCGACCCGACGCTGGTCGACGAGCGCGCGCTCGGCGTCGTGCACACGCTCAAGGAGGCCGGCTACGAGGCCTACATCGTGGGCGGTGCCGTGCGCGACCTGCTGCTCGGGCTGCGGCCCAAGGACTTCGACGTGGCCACCAGCGCCACGCCGGAACAGGTCAAGCACCTGTTCCGCCGCGCCTTCATCATCGGCCGGCGCTTCCGCATCGTGCACGTGGTGTTCGGGCGGGGCCGCGAACACGAGGTGATCGAGGTCTCGACCTTCCGCGCCTACCTCGATAACGCGGCGGCGGAAGCCGTCAGCGGCAACGAGCGCACCAGCAAGAGCGAACTCGCCGGAATGCACCACGCTGTCGACTCCGCCGGCCGGGTGCTGCGCGACAACGTCTGGGGCCCGCAGGAGGAAGACGCGGCGCGGCGCGACTTCACCATCAACGCGATGTATTACGACCCGGAGCGCCGCATCGTGGTGGACTACCACGGCGGCATCGCCGACGCCAAGAAGCGCGTGCTGCGCATGATCGGCGACCCGGCCACGCGTTACCGCGAGGACCCGGTGCGCATCATCCGCGCGGTGCGCTTTTCGGCCAAGCTCGCGGCGCTGGGCTTCAAGTTCGATCCCAAGACCAAGTCGCCGCTGCTGCCCAGCCTGAAGCTGCTGCAGGAGGTGCCGCAAAGCCGCCTGTTCGACGAGATGCTCAAGCTGCTGCAGACCGGGCACTCGCTGGCGACCATCGAGCAGCTGAAATCGCTCGGCATGGCCACCGGCATCTACCCGCTGCTGGACCTGATCGTCGAGCGCGCCGACCAGCCCTTCGTGCGCGCGGCGCTGCAGGACACCGACCGGCGCGTGGGCGAGAACAAGCCGGTCGCCCCGAGTTTCCTGCTTGCCTGCGTGCTGTGGAGCGACGTGCGGGATACGTGGAAGGGGCGCCTGGCGCGCCGCATGCATCCCTTCCCGGCGCTGCAGGACTCGATCGACGAGGTGTTCGAGTCCCGCATCGGCGACATTTCCGGCCGCGGCAAGCTGGGCGCGGACATGCGCGAGATCTGGATGATGCAGCCCCGCTTCGAGAAGCGCACCGGGCACACGCCTTTCAGCCTGGTGGAGCAGCCGCGCTTTCGCGCCGCCTTCGACTTCATGCGCCTGCGCGCGGACGTCGGCGAGATCGACGCGCTGCTGGCCGACTGGTGGCAGGAGTTCAGCCAGGCGAGCGACACCGTGCGCGAGGACCTGGTGGAGGCGCTGCGCGAGGAGCAGCGCAAGTCGCAGCCGCGCACGCGGCGGGTGCCCAAGGCACCGGCGGCGGAGCAGGAGCCGCGCGAGGCCGCGCTGGCGCGGCCGCAGCCGGACGGCGAAGCGAGCGAGGAGGGCGACGGCGCCACGGGCGACGCGCCGCGCAAGCGCCGGCGGCGCCGCCGCAAGCCCTCGGGTGGCCAGGGCAGCGGCGATGCGCACGCCGACGGCGGCAGCCCGCAGTCGGGCGAGTAGCGGGCGCGGGCCATGCGCGAGCCGGTGACCGCCTTCATCGGCCTGGGCGCCAACCTGGGGGATGCGCAGCGCACGCTGCACGATGCGATCGACGCGCTCGATCGCATCCCCGACACCAAGCTCGTTCGCAGTTCCAGTTTCTGGCGGTCCGCGCCGGTGGATGCGGCGGGGCCGGACTACTGCAACGCGGTCGCGCAGGTGCAGACGCGGCTGACCGCGCCGCAACTGCTGCACGAGCTGCACGGCATGGAGCGTGCCGCGGGCCGGCAGCGCCCGTATCGCAACGCGCCGCGCACGCTCGACGTCGACCTGCTGCTCTATGGCAGTGGTCGCATCGAGAGTGCCGCGCTCACGGTCCCGCATCCCCGCATGCGCGAGCGCGCCTTCGTGCTGCTGCCGCTGGCAGAGCTCGCGCCGGCGCTCGTCGGCGATGCGGATCGCGCGGCGGTCGCGGGGCAACGCCTCGAGCGATTACCTCCGACGTCATCGCCTTCCTGATCCTGGGCCGGCACCATGCGTGCAGGTTCAACGACAAGGAGCTTTCACATGACAGACACGGGTTTGATCGCGGTGGCGTGCGGCCTGATCATCGGCCTGGGCGCGATCGGCGCCTGCCTGGGCATCGGCGCGATGGGGGGCCGCTTCCTCGACGGCGCGGTGCGCCAGCCGGAGATGATGGAGCCCCTGCAGACGAAGATGTTCCTGCTGGCGGGGCTGATCGACGCGAACTTCCTGATCGGGGTGGGTGTGGCGATGATGTTCGTCTTCGCGAATCCTTTCGCGAAGTGAACACCCAACAACCGGACGCAGAGGACGCAGAAGAAGCGCAGAAGACGCTAAAAAATCAGAGGATGTTCTTTTGCGTCTTCTGCGTGACCTTTGCGTCCTCTGCGTCCGGCTGCTGGTTTTTTAGAACCAGTGCACCAGCCCCGACTGCTCCGCATTCTGCGGATTCGAGCCCGCATCGCGCACGCGCTGCAACGCGTCGTCGGACGGCAGGCCCAGGGCCTTGAGCAGGCAGGCCGCGGCCGTGCCGGTGCGGCCCAGGCCCGCCGCGCAATGCAGGAGCACCGCATCGCCCGCACGCACTGCATCCGCCATCGCCGCGACGTCACGCCGGAACGCCGGCGGGTCCTCGGGCAAGCCGAAATTGCGCATCGGCACATGCATCCACCGGAACGGCAGCCGCCCGCGCACCAGCGCCGCGTGGTACTCGGGGGAGAGCTCCGACAGCTCCGGCCGCGGCGTGAGGCACACCACCAGGCCCAGGCGGGTGCGCTCCGCCTCCTGCTCGAAAGCGCTCCAGGCGCCGAAGCGCCCCGGCATCGGCCCCAGCCACAACTGGCCGGGCACTTCCGGAGGCAGGCGGACACGACGCAGGGACATGCGCAAATCCTACGGCCTATTGGCGCGAGCTGCTGCGCTGCTGCGCCACGTCGAATTCCGACACCGGCGCGGCCCTGTTGCCCCAGGACGCACGCATGTACGTGATCACCGCGCCCACGTCGGCATCGGACAGGAAGGTCGCGAACGGCGGCATGCCGAAGGGGCGCGGATTGCCGCGCGTGGACGGCGGGTAGCCGCCGTGCAGCACGACCTGCACGAGGTTGGCGGTGGCCGGCATCGTCACCGCGCGGTTGCCCGCCAGCCGCGGGTAGGCATCGGGGATGCCTTCGCCCCGCTCGCCGTGGCAGCTCGCGCAGTGCTCGCCGTAGATCTTCCCGCCGCGCTCCAGCACGGTGGACGAGGGCCGCGGCACCTCGCGCGGGTCGCTGTCGGCGGCCACGCGCGGCAGGCTCTTGAGGTACACGGCCATGGCACGCAGGTCGCCGGGTTCCATGTGCTGCGTGCTGTGCAGCACCACCTCGGCCATCGGCCCGATCACCGTGCCGCGCGGCGAGGTGCCGCGCGCGAACAGCTGCGCGATTTCCTCCACGCTCCAGTCCTGCACCCCCGCTTCGGCGGGTGCCGCCAGGGACGGCGCGTACCAGTTCTGCATGGGGATGAGGCCGCCCGACAGGTCCATCGCCTGGCGGATGCCGCCGAGTGCGTTGCGCGCCCCGTGGCAGGCGCCGCAATGGCCCAGGCCGCTCACCAGGTAGGCGCCGCGGTTCCACTCCGGCGTGCGCGCCGCATCGGCGACGAAGCCCTCGGGCCGGAAGTACAACGTGCGCCAGGCGGCCAGCGCCGCCTGCGTGTTGTACGGCCAGCGCAGGCGGTGCTCGCGGTTCGGCGTGGCCACCGGCGGCAGGCTGCGCAGGTAGTCGAACAGGGCATCGGAGTCCGCCGCGGTCACCCGCGTGGTGTGCGTGTACGGGAAGACGGGGTAGAGCAGCCGCCCGTTGCGCGAGCGGCCTTCGTGCAGCGCGCGGCGGAAGTGCGCGGCCGACCAGGTGCCGATGCCGGTCTGCGCATCGGGCGTGATGTTGCTCGCGTACACGGCGCCGAAGGGTGTTTCCACCGGCCGGCCGCCGGCAAAAGGCGCGCCGCCGCGTTCCGTGTGGCACAGCATGCAATTGCCCAGGCGCGCGAGGTAGGCGCCACGCGCCACCTGTTCGGCCGCAGGCGGCGTGGTCGGCGCGCCCTCGGTGATGCGCATGCCGCCCCAGAAGTTGGTGAGCCAGATCCATGCCGCCGCCGCCAGCAGCAGCACGATGAGCACGAGCGCGATGCGGCGGATCATCGACCGGCCTCCGCCACGGGCGGCTGTGCATAGCCGCAGCGCACCGCCGGCGCCGCGGCGCTCGCGGCCGGCTGTGGCCTGCCTGCCTTGCGCTGGCGAGCGTTGCCCGACGACGCACTCACACCCGCGGCGCGGCGCGTGTCCGCGCCCACCGGGTGCGGGTTCGCAGGCAGCGCCTCGGCCGCGAGGAAGGCGGTGACGGCGGACAGGTCTTCGGGCGACAGCCGCCGCGCGATCTCCGCCATGCAGTCCGGTGCGGCCGCGCGGCGCTGGCCGGTGCGCCAGGCACCGAGTTGCGCATTCAGGTAGTCGCGCGGGAGTCCGAGCAGGCCGGGCACGTTGGGCGCGACGCCGGTCAAGGCGGTGCCGTGGCAGCTGGCGCACGCCGGTACGCCGCGCTGCGGATCGCCCTGCACCGAGAGCTGGCGTCCGCGCTGCAGCACCTCGGCCGGCTGCGCGCTGCGCTGCGGCGGCGGATACGGCAGGTCGAGGCCGGCGAAGTACTGCGCCAGCTCGTACAGGTACTCGTCGGACAGCGTGTCGAGCAGGCCGGCCATCAGCCCGTAGTGGCGGCGGCCGTCGCGAAAGTGGAGCAGCTGGTTGTACAGGTATCCCGCGGGCTTGCCGGCGATGCGCGGGTAGTAGCCGTCGGGGCCGGCGCGGCCCTCCTTGCCGTGGCAACTGGTGCAAGCGAGCGCGCGTTGCGCGATGGTGTCCTGGAAGGTCGGAGGCGCCGCGGACGCGGCAGCAGCGGCGCACAGCAAGGAGAAGAGAAGAGGGAAGCCGCGCATGGGGTGTGCACTATGCCACTTCGCACCGGTGCGTCGGTGTGCGACGGACACCCGCATGGTCGAAGTCCTACAACGCACCGGAAGTGCGACTCCTAATGTGGTTCCATGAACCTCTACCGACGTTCGAGCAGGCCGAAGCCGCAGGCCGAGGGACCACGCGGCCGGCGCCGTCCGCCCCAGGGCGGCGAGGGCACCAATGCGGTCCAGCAACGGCCGGACCCGAAGGCCGAACCCATCCCGGACGGCGAGCACAAGTACGTGCCGCGCAGCCCGTACCGAACCGGCAATTACTGAGGCTGCCTGCCTGTTCACGCAGGCGGTTCGCCGAACTCCACATCCGACAGCGGATACGCCACGCACGGCAGCACGCAGCCGCCGCTGGCGCGTTCCTCCGGCAGCAGGCCGGGCCAGGCGATGCGGTAGTGCACGCGCCCCGCATGCAGCGGCGCCAGGCAGGTTCGGCAGGTGCCGTTGCGGCAGGAACTCGGCAGCGCGATACCGGCGCCGAGCGCGGCCGCCAGCAGCGTCTGGTCGGCCGCGACGGTGAAGCTGCGGCCCGAAGGCTGCAGCAGCGCGCGGAACACGGCGCCTTCCGCCCCCTCGTTCTTCATCGCCTCATGATAATGAGGGCACAACCACAACGAGCTCCCGCATGGCCAGCAGCCTCCTCGCCCTTCTCGACGACATCGCGACCATCCTCGACGATGTCTCCGTGCTGACCAAGGTCGCCGCGAAGAAGACCGCCGGCGTGCTGGGCGACGACCTCGCGCTGAACGCGCAGCAGGTCGCCGGCGTGCGCGCCGAACGCGAGCTGCCGGTCGTGTGGGCCGTTGCCAAGGGCTCGATGTTGAACAAGGCGATCCTGGTGCCGGCGGCGCTCGCCATCAGCGCCATCGCGCCATGGGCCGTGACGCCGCTGCTGATGATCGGCGGCGCCTTCCTGTGCTTCGAAGCGGCGGAAAAGCTCGCGCACCGCTTCTTCCACAGCAAGCACGAGGACGAGGCGCACCACCAGGAACTGGCGGCCGCGGTCGCCAACGAGCAGGTCGACCTGGTCGCGCATGAAAAGGAGAAGATCAAGGGCGCCATCCGCACCGACTTCATCCTCTCGGCCGAGATCATCGTCATCAGCCTGGGCACCGTGGCCGACCAGGACTTCATGACGCGCGTGGCGGTGCTGGTCGCGATCGCACTGGCCATGACGGTCGGCGTGTACGGCCTGGTCGCCGCCATCGTGAAGCTCGATGACTTCGGCGCCTACCTCACCCGCACCGCCGCCGGCGCCGCGCAGGCCGTCGGCCGCGGCATCCTGCGCGGGGCACCCTGGATGATGAAGGGCCTGTCGATCGCCGGCACCGCGGCGATGTTCCTCGTGGGCGGCAGCATCCTGGAACACGGGGTCCCGCAGCTGCACCACCTCGCGGAGTCGGTGAAGCACGCCTCCGGCGGCTTCCATGTGGTCACGGGCATGCTGGTGGACGCGGTGGTGGGCATCGTCGCCGGCGCCGTGATCGTCGCCGTGTACGCCCTGATCCGTCGCATGCGGGGTAAACCCGCGCTGCCCGCGTGAACCAAGGGTTCCTCCCAGCTCATGCGTAGGGTCCGTCCTACGCTGCGTCGCGTCCCCGGCGGATAACGTCGGGGCGAGGCGCTGCGAACAATGGCGCTTCCAACGAGGGAGTGCCCCATGCCTGAAATGCAGTCTTCCCTGAACGCGAGTGCCACGTCTCCGGTCGTGCTGGAGGTGCCCTCCCTCGACGATTTCGACATCGCCCTGGGCTGCGAATGCGCCGATCCGTCCCTGCAGATCGAGCGCTGGATGCAGGAAGCCAGCGGCGACACCGCCTGAGAATTCCCGCTGCGATGACCGATTCCCGCGACGAGCCGTCGCCCGAAAAGCAGGAACGTTCCGAGTTCCTCCAGTCGCTGCGCACCGGCCTGCTCGTCGGCGTGGCGCTGCTGGTGCTGATCGTGCCGCCGCTGCGCATGATGAAGAACGAGCGGGCGCAGGAGGAAGCGGCCCGCAGCGCTGGCGTGGCATCGCAGCCTTCGACGTCGCCGCAAGCGGAAGTGCAGGTGCCCGGCGGTGCCGCCAGGCTGGCCGACTTCCGCGGTGAGCAGCCCACGGCCGATGCGCGCCTGGTCGCCGACTGGGCGGTCTTCACCGGCAACCACAAGAAGCATGCCTTCGTCGTGATCGACAAGAAGGATGCGCGCGTCTACATCTTCGGGCCCGACGGCAAGCTGCGCGACAGCGCGCCGGCGCTGCTGGGCTCGGCACGTGGCGACGATTCCTTCCCCGGCATCGGCGACAAGCCGCTGTCGCAGATCCGGCCGGAGGAGAAGACCACGCCCGCGGGCCGCTTCGTGGCGGAGCCTGGCGTCAACACCAACAACGAAGACATCATCTGGGTCGACTATGACGCGGCGGTGTCGATGCACCGCGTGCGCCCCACGGTCGAAGCCGAGCGGCGCCTGGAGCGCCTGGCCACGCTGACCACGGACGACAACCGCATCTCCTTCGGCTGCGTCAACCTGCCGGTGAGCTTCTACGAGAGCGTGTTGAGCCCGATCGTCCAGAAGCACGGCGCGATCGTGTACGTGCTGCCGGAAACGAAGTCCGTGCAGGCGGTTTTCGGCGCCTTCGACGTGCGCGACCCGCTCCAGGTCGCCGAGTGGCAGAAGAAGCTCGCCTCCGCGCGTCCGCAGCCCCAGGCTGCCGGCATGCAGAAGGTCGCTTTGCAGCCACAGTAAGCCCGGCTGTTACCTTTTCCCTTCTTGCGGCCCCACGGCCGCGCTTGCTAGCATCCCCTTCGGCTGAGCTTTTGCGGCTCGGCGACGGAGGGGATGACGGATGGGCGAATGGAGCCGGTGGCTGCGTTTGGCAGCCGGCAGTACGGCGTGGTGGCTCGCAGCGGCGCTGGCACAGCCGGCCTTGGCCGCACCACCTTCCCAGGACTTCCTTGCGACCCGCCCGAGCGCGGAAGCCCGGCGGGTCGTGCAATGGGTCCAGCGCACCCAGGACCCGCGCGGCCGCCCGTTCGCGGTGGTCGACAAGAAATCGGCCCACTTCTACGTGTTCCATGCGGACGGCAAGCTGGCCGGCCACACCACGGCCCTGCTGGGAAGCGCGATCGGTGACCACATCGCGCCGCAGGTCGGCGCCAATGCACAGCTCGGTCATGTGCCGCCGGAAGAGCGCACCACGCCGGCCGGCCGCTTCGACGCCGTGCCCGGCATCAACGCCACCGGCGAGCACGTGATCTGGGTCGACTACGAGAGTGCCTTCGCCATCCACCGGCTGCGTCCCGGCCTCGCGTACAACGCGCGATCGTCACGCCTTTCGGCTGCGCAGGCGTCGGCCAAGCGCGTCTCGTGGGGTTGCGTGGTCGTGCCGGTGGCCTTCTACGAGAAGGTCGTGCAGCCGGTGCTGGGCAACTTGCGCAGCGTCGTGTACGTGATGCCGGAGACGATGCCGCTCGGCCGCGTCATCGAAGCGCTCTAGAACGAAAGCGTCAGCTTTTGCTGACACCGGACGGCGCGGGAAACTGACGTTGCCTCATCGGGAACTCCGTATCTTGGGACGTGCTGGCCTACAGCCGGTCACAAATCCACGTCCATCAAGGAGATTCCTGCCATGTCCACGAACAAGATCCTCGCCGCGGCCGTTGCCGCTGGCTTCATGAGCTTCGCCATTGCCCAAGGCACGCCGCCGAAGCCCGCTACCGACCCGGCCACGGGCGCCGGCCAGCGCAGCACGCAAGGCACGCCCATGGGCTCCACCGGCACCCCGGGCGGTGGCGGCGCCACGGCACAGGGCTCCGGCACGGGCAGCGGCGCGGCCGGCATGGCGGGCAGCACCGGCATGAGCGGCTCGACCGGCATGAGCGGCTCCACCGGCGCCTCCGGCTCCATGAACTCCGGCTCCAGCGCTTCCGCTGGCGGCACGGGCAGCGGCGCCATGGCCTCCGGCAGCGGTGGCTCGGGCGCGAAGAAGTCCGCCAAGCGCGCCAAGGCCGACCGCGGCTGAAGCCTTCCGCAAGGAAGCAGAAAGGCCGCGCGAGCGGCCTTTTTGTTGGGGGAGAGCAGAGCGTCGGGGTTCGGCGCGCAGCGCGCTCACCCCGACCTACCGAGAAACTCAAGTCGTGATCTGCTTGCCTTCCGGCGTGACCAGGCAGCCGCTGATGCGCCACTGGTTGTCCTGCTGGCGATTCAGCAGATAGGTCAGCGAGTAGGCGTCGCCGCCCTCGTCGGTGATGCGGACCTTCTGCATCGCGATGGTGCCGTCGGTCTCCGGCTTCAGGAACAGCACGCTCACGGGATGCATCAGCATCGGGTACTGCTCCCGCACGGTCGTGAGGAAGGCTTCGGCCGTGCCGAACTGCGTGCGCATGCCGGGGTCGGCCAGGGCGAAGGCCTGCAGCGCGTCCTGCGTCTTGAGCGCCTGCAACTGCTGCTGCACGACCTGCTGCACCACCTGGGTGGAGGCGCTGCGTGCCGGCGCCACCGTGGGAGGCGGGTCGGATGCATACACCGCGCCCATGAGCACGGCGGAAAAAAGCAGGGACCAGGCGGTGGCGGGGCTGCGCCAGGCCCGGCGCGGAGCGGGGCGGAGGGTGAAATCCTGGGGCGTCGGTTGGTACTGCACGGGTCGTCCTTGGTTCACTTCATCGGCACGGCGAGCACCACGCCGGTGGACGACACCTGCGCTTGGCCGGTCGAGTCCGCGCGCGCCTTCAGCTGCATGCTGGCCGCGGCCAGCGCAATTCCCACCAGGGTGAAAATTCGCATCATCAGCGGGCTCATCGGCTCTTCCTTCGTCGTCTTGACCTTGCGTCTAGCGTATTGGCGCGGGGTGGTTGCGCGGTGTAGGTGAAAAACGCCCCCCGGCGTGGGAGCCGCAATCGCCGTGCTGAGGGGTGCAGGGCAGCGCAGACTCAGCACGGAAAAAAACAACGCGCCCGAAGGCGCGTCGTTTCCGCAAGGGTCACCAGCCGGTGATCGCTGGACAATGTTCTCGCTCGATCGCTTGCGGGGAGCGGTCGGTCCGATACCTGTCTTTGTAGCGCGAACACCGGGCTGGCTATGAGTTGATTGGAGGGCCCCACGCGGCGCGCGTTCGAAGGTTGTGCGCGCTTGCGGCTGTAGGTCCTGCGCCGCGGCGGCTGTGGGAGCCCGGGGCGCGCGCGTCAGTCGCCCAGCAGGATCGCGAGGCCCGCGTCAGGCTCGAAACGGCCATTGCGCCATGTCAGTCGGGTGGGTCCCGGCAGCTGCCGGTCGGCCTCGCTGTGCCACGGGTCGCCGGGATAGCACAGCACGCGGCTGCCCTCCACGTCG
>DATAGN010000166.1:0-7270 GCA_036263715.1 Ramlibacter sp. | reverse complement strand
GCGCAGCGCGTCGTCCTGGTCCAGGCGCAGGCGGCGGATCAGTTCGTCGGTGAGCGAGGACTTGCCGGCGCCGCCGGTGCCGGTGATGCCCACAACCGGGGTGGTGCGCTGCTTCGCCTCGGTGCGGATCGCATCCAGCAGCTTCGCGTCGGCACTGCCGTTCTCCAGCGCGGTGACGAGCTGCGCCAGCGCGCGCCAGCCCTGTTCGGTGCGGCCCTGGATCGCGGCGAGTTCGCGCGGCGCATGCGGCGACAGGTCCCGGTCGCAGCGCATCACCATCTCGCCGATCATTCCGGCCAGGCCCATGCGCTGCCCGTCTTCCGGGCTGTAGATGCGCGTGACGCCGTAGTCCTGCAGTTCGCGGATCTCCGAGGGCACGATCACGCCGCCGCCGCCGCCGAACACCTGGATGTGCGCGCCGCCGCGTTCCCGCAGCAGGTCGACCATGTACTTGAAGTACTCGACGTGCCCGCCCTGGTAGGAGCTGACCGCGATGCCCTGCACGTCTTCCTGCAGGGCGGCGGTGACGACCTCGTCGACGCTGCGGTTGTGGCCCAGGTGGATCACCTCGGCGCCCATGCGCTGCAGGATGCGCCGCATGATGTTGATCGCGGCGTCGTGGCCGTCGAACAGCGACGCGGCGGTGACGAAACGGACTTTGTTCGTGGGGCGGTAGTTCGCCAGCGCCTTGAACTCGGCGGACAGGTCGGTCATGGGGGAATTGTCTCCGGGGAGAAGCGAGGGTAATTGACGTTTACGTCAACGTCAACTTTGCTCCCCGTCCGCTCAGCCGTTCCTCTTGCGCCCCTCCCGCCGGACGAAGCCGCTAGACTGCAAGCGGGTGCTCCTGGTCAGGGGGCAGGCATGCGCGAAGGTCGGGCCGCCTCGCGGGCCTGCACGCGACCATGCATCACCAGATCCCCACCTTCCTGCAGTACGTTGCCGCCGGGCTTTTCGCCGCGGCGCTCCTCCACACTTTCTCCACCAAGCAGTTCGAACGCCTGGCCCACCGCTTTCCGCGGCACGCGGGGCTGCTGCACCTGCTGGGCGAAGTGGAGGTGGTGTTCGGCTTCTGGGCCATCGTCCTGGTGCTGGTGCTGGCGCTGTTCGGGGGCTCCGGGATGGCCCTGGGCTATGCCGAGTCGCGGCAGTACACGGAGCCCCTGTTCGTGTTCGTCGTGATGGTCGTGGCAGCCTCGCGTCCGGTGCTGGTGGGCGTCTACCGCGCCACCAACGCGCTTGCCCGGCTGGTCCCCGCACCCGAGCGGCTGACCACCGCCTGGCTCGGCCTCGGCGCGATCCCGCTCGTGGGCTCGCTGATCACCGAGCCGGCGGCGATGACGCTGGCGGCCCTGATGCTGGCGCCGCAGATCTTTCGCGCCGACCTGCCGGAGCCGCCGAAGTACTTTGCCCTGGGCGTGCTGTTCGTGAACATCTCGATCGGCGGCACCTTGACGTCGTTCGCGGCGCCGCCCGTGCTGATGGTGGCCGGCACCTGGGGCTGGACCTCGCAGTTCATGCTGGTCACCTTCGGCTGGAAGGCCGCGATCGCGGTCGTGATCAATGCGACCGTTGCCGTGCTGGTGCTGCGCCGTCACCTCGCGGCTCCGCCGGTCGCCGCGGGATCGGCATTCGAGCCGGTGCCGTGGTACGTGACCGCGATCCACCTCGCCTTCCTGGCGGCGGTGGTCGTGCTCGCGCATCATCCCGTCGCCTTCCTCGGCCTGTTCCTGCTGTTCCTCGGCTTCACGCAGGCGTATGAACGCCACCAGCAGCCGCTGATCATCAAGGAGGCTCTGCTGGTCGCCTTCTTCCTGGCCGGCCTCGTGGTACTGGGTGGCCTGCAGCAGTGGTGGCTGCAGCCGGTGGTGTCGTCGATGTCACCGGGCGCGCTGTTCTTCGGCGCCATGGGCCTCACGGCCATCACGGACAACGCGGCGCTCACTTACCTGGGTTCGCTGATCGAGGGAATTTCCGAGGAGGCGAAGTACACGCTGGTCGCCGGCGCGGTCGCCGGAGGCGGCTTGACCGTCATCGCGAACGCGCCGAACCCGGCGGGCGTGGCCTTGCTGAAGGAAGGGTTCGCCGACCAGTCCATCGGCGCGCTGGGGCTGTTCCTGGGGGCGCTGCTGCCGACGGCCGTTGCGGCCGTGGCTTTCCTCGTCCTGTAGGCCTGGCCGGCGCAGGCGCCGGCCAGGTGGACCCCATCAGCGCGCGTACAGCAGCTGCGGCAACCACAGCCCGATCTGCGGCCACGTGTACAGCAGGACGATCGCGATCACCTGGATGCCCATGAAGGGCAGCATCCCCAGGAAGATCTGGTTCAGCGTCACGTGCGGCGGACTCACGCCCTTCAGGTAGAACGCCGCCATCGCGACCGGTGGCGAGAGGAAGGCGGTCTGCAGGTTCAGCGCCACCAGCAGCCCGAAGAACAGCGGATCGACGCCGAACTTCGGCAGCAGCGGCACGAAGATGGGCATGAAGATCACGATGATCTCCGTCCATTCCAGGGGCCAGCCCAGGATGAAGATGATCACCTGCGCCAGGATCATGAACTGCACCGGCGTGAGGTTCATCGACAGCACCCAGCGCTCCACCAGCTCCTGCCCGCCCAGCAGCGCGAAGGCCGCCGAGAAGATCGCGGAGCCGACGAACAGCCAGCAGACCATTGCCGAAGTCTTGGCGGTGAGGAACACGCTTTCCTTCACCACGTTCCAGGTCAGCTGCCGGTAGGCGATCGCCAGCAGGAAGCCGCCGAGCGCGCCGACCGCAGCCGCCTCCGTCGGCGTCGCAAGTCCCAGCACGATGGAGCCCAGCACCGCCAGGATGAGGATCAGCAGCGGGAAGAAGCTGGTCAGCAGCATCTTGAAGATCTCGAGGCGCCCGAAGCTGAGGAAGGCGTAGTAGATGGCCAGGATCGCGGCGAAGATGCCGAAGGTGACCCACCAACCGGTGGGAACCGGGCGCGTCTCGCCGCTGTCGGCAGGCTTGGCCGCCGCGGCGTTGGTGCCCGGCGGCGTCTTCACGGCATCCGCCGCGGCCGCGGGCACCTTCAGCGCACCTTCGTCCTTGGGCTGCGACAGGCTGCCGCCGGAAGCAGGCGGCTCCGCGATGCCCTTCGGGTTCGGCACGTCCGCCGGCGGCTCGGCCAGTCCACCCCCCGAAGCGGGGGGCTCGGCCAGTCCGCCGCCGGCCGGCGGCTCGGCCAGGCCGCCGGATGCGGGCGGCTCCGCGAGCCCGCCGCTGCTGCCTGCGGCCGGCTGCGTCTCCTCGCCCATGCGCTGCAGGCCCTGCGAGGTGTCTTCCACGACGATCGGCTCCGTCACCGACCGGTAGGTCCAGAGCCCGAGGAAGACGACCACGATCAGCGGCAGGAACACCACGGCCAGCTGCTTGAGCAGGTAGCCCGTGGGCACCCCCTGGTTGTGCGATCCCTTCAGCGCGCCGACCAGCGCTGGAATGGCCTTGCTCGTTTCGGTGCCGAGCCGCTGCGTCAGCGGCGGCAGCGGCACGCGGCGGTCCTCCGCGGACAGCGGCGGCGCCATGGAGGGCTTGACCTTCGCGAGGATGATCACGTAGAGGATGTACAGGCCCGCCAGCATCAGCCCCGGGAAGAAGGCGCCCGCATACAGCTGCACGACCGATACGCCCGCGGTGGCACCGTAGACGATCAGCAGCACCGACGGCGGGATCAGGATCCCCAGGCAGCCACCCGCAGTGATCGCGCCGGCCGACAGCGGCACGCTGTAGCCCGCGCGCAGCATGGCCGGCAGCGCGAGCAGGCCCATGAGCGTGACCACCGCGCCGACGATGCCGGTGGCGGTGGCGAACACCGCGCAGGTGACGAGCGTGGCCACCGCCAGGGCGCCGGGCACGCGTGCCATCGACAGGTGCAGGCTGCGGAACAGCTTCTCGATCAGGTTGGCGCGTTCGACCAGGTAGCCCATGAACACGAACAGCGGGATCGAGATCAGCACGTCGTTGCTCATCACCTTGAACGCCGACTGCACCATCAGGTCCAGCGTGTTCTTGATGTTGCGGTCGTACGCGAGCCAGGTGAAGATCATCCCCATGCCCATGAGCGTGAAGGCGGTGGGAAAGCCGAGCATGATGGCCACCACCACCAGCGACAGCATCAGCAGGCCGATGTGGCCGCGCTCGATGCGGTCCACCGCGACGAGCATGTAGAGGGCGGCCAGGATGATGATCGCCATCAGCGTGAAGCCGAACCAGAGTTCCTTGCGGATTTTCACAGCGGGCCACCTCCACGTTCGGCCGGCGGCGCGGCCAGTTCATCGTGCTTGTCGGCGTGCACCATGGCCTTGAGCTTTTCGACGTCCACCTCCTCCACGTCCTGCTCGCGCGAGGGCCACACGCCGTCGCGGATGCAGATCACGCAGCGCGCGATCTCCACGAAGCCTTGCAGCAGCAGGATGCCGCCCGCCAGGGGGATGAAGAACTTGAACGGGTAGACCGGGATCGGGTCGGCATTGAAGGTCGTTTCGCGGATGGCGAGCGACTCTCCGAAGTACAGCCAGCCCGCGTAGGTGAGTGCGATCACGCCGGGCAGGAAGAACAGGAAGTAGAGGATGAGGTCCAGCGTCGCCTGCGTGCGCGGCCGGAAGAAGCCGTACAGCACGTCGCCGCGCACGTGCCCGTTCTTGGACAGCGTGTACGCGCCGGCCATCATGAACAGCACGCCGTACGCCATGATCTGCGCGTCGAGCATCCACGCGTGCGGCGTTCCCAGCACGTAGCGGGAGAACACCTCCCACGAGATGCCGGCCGTCAGGACGATGATGGACCATGCGAACAGCTGTCCCAGCCAGGTGGACAGCCGGTCGACGGCCAGTAGTACTTTCTGCATGGATGTCTTTCGCTCGAGGTGCGCTCCAGCCAAAAAAAGGGCGGCCCCTGCCGCCCTTGCTGCCGGCTTGTCGCCGTCAGCTCTTCTTTCCGCCTTGCGGGAAGTAGCGGTTGTACGCCATCTTGAAGTCGACCATGTAGTCGTTCTGCCAGCGGCCGGCGCGCTCGGCGAAGGAACGCTGCGAATCGAGCACGCGCTTGAAGAAGGGGTTCTCGGCGGACTTGGCGGCGGTGACCTTGTCCCACGCATCCAGCTGCGCCTTGAGGATCGAATCCGGCGTCTTGTAGAAGGAGATCTTGTCCTTGTTCTTCAGCTCGATGTAGTCCTTCGAGTTGCGGTCGATCGCCTTCCAGGAGAAGTCGGCGGACGCGGCCTGCACGGCGTAGTCGATGGTGGCCTTCAGTTCGGCCGGCAGCGCGGCGTACTTGGCGCGGTTGAACAGGATCTCGAACTGCTCGCCGGACTGGTGGAAGGACTGCAGCATGCAGTTCTTGGCCACGTCGGGGAAGCCCAGCACGCGGTCGGACGAGGCGTTGTTGAATTCGGCCGCGTCGATCAGGCCGCGGTCCAGCGCGGGGACGATCTCGCCACCGGGCAGCGGGTTCACGGCGACGCCGAGGTCCTTGAACAGGTCGACGGCCAGGCCCACGGTGCGGAACTTCAGGCCCTTGAGCTGCGAGACGTTGGACACCGGCTTCTTGAACCAGCCCAGGGGCTGCGTGGGCATGGGGCCGTACAGGTAGGAGACCACGTCCATGTTGATGGACTTGTAGATCTCTTCCAGCAGCGCCTTGCCGCCGCCGTAGTAGTGCCAGGACAGGACCATGTTGGGGTCCATGCCGAAGGCCGGGCCCGAGCCCCAGAGGGCCAGCGCGGAGTTCTTGCCGTAGTGGTAGGCCACCACGCCGTGGCCGCCGTCGAGCGTGCCCTTGTTCACCGCCTCGAGCAGCTGGAACGCGGGCACCACGGCGCCGGCCGGCAGCACTTCGATCTTCAGGCGGGCACCCGCCATGTCGTTCACCTTCTTGGCGAAGTCCTGCGCGAACTCGTGGAAGATGTCCTTCGCGGGCCAGGTGCTCTGGAAGCGGAAGGACGTGGTCTGCGCCACGGCCACCATCGGCGCCGACATGGCTGCACCGGCGACTGCTGCGCCTTTGAGCAGGCTGCGGCGACGAGGGGAATTGCTTGCGGACATGGGGTCTCCTTGACGTTGGAATCGTTGGCAGGCAATCTTTGGCGCCGCTGTATGAACACCCAACAGGGTTTACACGGAGCAGCTCTTCGAAAAGCGCCTGTTTCCCTGACGGGAGGCTGTCGCATCCGATCGAGGCCCACCTCACCGGCTGCCGAACCTGGCGTGAAGATCGTCCGGCTGCCCGGTTTCGGAGCCAGCCTCGCAGGCTGGCAAAATCGGCAGGATGAACGCCGCTCCTTCCTCCGACGACCGCATGCAGCCGCGTCCCGCGCAGGGCTATGCCGGCGATGTCACGCCCGAGCTCGCCTGCCGCTGGTGGCAGGAGGGCGAGGCGGTGCTGGTGGACATCCGCACCGACGCGGAGCGTGACTGGGTCGGCTTCGTCCCGGGCGCGGTCACCATCGAGTGGAAGCACTGGCCCGGCATGCAGGTGCGCGCCGAGTTCGATGCCGACCTGCGCGCGCAGGTCCCCGCCGGCAAGAAGCTGGTGATGCTGTGCCGCAGCGGCATCCGCTCGGTCGCTTCCTCCCGGCGCGCCACGGAACTCGGCTACGAGGCCTACAACATCCTGGAAGGCTTCCAGGGCGACCCCGACGCGCACGGCCACCGCGATACCGTCGGCGGCTGGCGCGTGCGCGGCCTGCCGTGGCGCCAGGGCTGAAGCCGCACCCCTTTCGCTTTCACGAGGACTCTCCCATGGCAGTCAACCTGAGCGCGCCCAGCGCGGAATCGCTGCACCCCGTCGCCGGCGTGCGCATCGGCGTGGCGGAGGCGGGCATCCGCAAGGCCAAGCGCAAGGACCTCACCGTGTTCCTCCTCGACGAGGGCGCGGCCGTGGCCGGCGTGTTCACGAAGAACCGCTTCTGCGCGGCGCCGGTGCAGGTGTGCCGCGAGCACCTCGCGTCCGGCGACATCCGCGCGATGGTGATCAACACCGGCAACGCGAATGCGGGCACCGGCGAGGACGGGCTGGTGCGCGCGCGCGCCACCTGCGTCGCCGCCGCGCGCCTCCTGGACCTGGCGCCGCAGCAGGTGCTGCCTTTCTCCACCGGCGTGATCATGGAGCCCTTGCCCACCGAGCGCATCGAGAAGGGCCTGCCCGCCGCCATCGGCGAGGCGCAGCCGGCGCACTGGCTGCGCGCCGCCGAAGGGATCAGGACCACCGACACGCTGCCCAAGGCGTTCAGCCGCCAGGTGCAGGTCGATGG
>DATAGN010000165.1:0-7128 GCA_036263715.1 Ramlibacter sp. | reverse complement strand
GACGCTGGCGCGGGCGCTGCACGAATTGCCCGAACGCGCGGCGAAGCTGGACGACGGCATCGAACGCGCGCTCCTGCTCGAGGCCGTGGGCGTGCTGCGCGAACACCAGCAGCCGCTGGTTGCCGCTTTTCCCCAGGCGCTGCTGGCCGAGTTCGCCGCCGCCATCGCCGGCGAGCGCACCTCCTCCCTCAGTTTCGAATCGCTGCCGCTGCTCGGTGACGACCAGGTGCAGGAGAACGCGGAGCTCGTGCGCGCCGCGCGCGAGCTCGAGGCGGCCGTGCGGCCGCAGCTCGCCGCGCTGGAAAGCGTGCTCGCGTCGGCGCAACTCACGCCTGCGGGCGCCGCCGCGCGGCACCCGCTGCGCCCGGAGGTCTACGCCCGCGGCATCTACCGCGCGGTGCGGCAAAGCCCGATCTCACCCGTGGTGCGCCGCCGCTGGCTGCGCTGGCTGCCGCCGCTGATGGCCCAGGAACTCGCCGCAACGTACGCGGCCACGGCCCGCCGCCTGCAGCCGGAAGAACCCCGCGATGCGGGCGTGGCGCTGGCGGACACGGTGCCGCAGGACCACATCGACCGCGCCACCCAGCTGACCATCCGCGAACTGCGCAAGCTGCTGGCGGGCGAGCCTGGCGAGGGCGCCGACGAAGCCGTGATCGTGTTCGCCGACAGCGAGGAGTTCTCGCACACGGTGCCGGCGGCGCTGGAGATGGTGCAGGACATGCGCAAGGTCGACCAGCTGATGCAGCAGTTGCGCCAGCGGCAGGCCGCCATGCCGCTGCGCGGCGAGGACAGCCTGAGCACCTTTCGCGCGGCGATGCGGCAGGAAGCCAGGCGGCCGGCGCAGGTGCTCGGGCTCGAGGTCGTGCAGATCATGATCGCCAACCTCGCAAGCGACCCGCGCCTGCTGCCGGGCGTGCGCGACGTCGTGCGCGACCTCGAGCCGCCGCTGCTGCGCCTGGCGCTGGTGGACCCGCGCTTCTTCAGCGACCGCGAGCATCCTGCGCGCCAGCTGCTGGAGCAGCTGACGCAGCGCAGCCTGGCCTGGAGTTCGCCGGACGACCCGGGCTTCGCCACCTTCATGGACACGCTGCAGCAGGCCACCGAGGCGCTGCTCGACGCGCGCGCCAGCGGACCCGAGACCTTCGAGATCGCCCTGGAGGCGCTGCAGGAGGCCTGGGACGAGGCGCAGCCGCGCGGCAAGCACCGGCGCGAGCGCGCGGTGCGCGCGCTCATGTGGGCCGAACAGCGCAACCTGGTGGCCGAACGCATCGCGCGGCAGATCCTGGAGCGGCCGGATGTCGGCGGGGCGCCGCCCGAGGCGCTGGCCTTCCTCACCGGCCCCTGGGCGCAGGTGATGGCGCATGCGCGCCTGGCGGACACGACCGGCGCCGAGGACCCCGAGGGCTGCGGCTGGGTGGTGCAGACGGTGCTGTGGAGCGTGCAGCCGGCCCTGGCCGCGCGCGTGGCAGGCCACCACAAGGCGCTGGTCCAGCGCATCGACAAGGGCCTCGCCGGCATCGACCACCTGCGCGCGGACACCGACCGCTGGCAGAACCTGCTGTCGGCGCTGCGCGACCTGGCGCTGTCCGCCGCGACCGGCCAGGCCTTGCGCGTGAGCGAACCGGAACCCGTGCCCGAGCGCGTGGACACCTGGCTGGCGCCGCTTGAGATGCACGAGTCGGGCTTCGTGCCGGATGCGCGCATCCCGCTGGGCTCAACGAGCGCCGAGCCCGATGCACTGCCGCTGCAGGACCTGGCCGTGGGCTCCTACGTGGACCTGATGACGGCGGGATGGGAGCGCTGGCAGCTCACGTGGTCGAGCCCACACGGGCTGCTGTTCATGTTCACGCATGCCAGCGGCGCCACGCGTTCGATGACGCGGCGCAAGCTTCATGCGATGACGCAGCAGGGCACGCTGCGGCTGGTGTCGGCGCATCCGGTGGTCGAGGGTGCGCTCGATGCAGTGGCGCAGGCGGCGTGGCGCAATACGTATTGATGACGAATGACAGATGACAGATGACGGTCATCCGTCATTCGTCATTTGTCATCACGCCTGCCAGACGCCGCAACCTTTCTCGCGCAGCGCGATCCCCAGTTCCACTTCCATCTCGCACGCCGCGCGATACGGCATCGGGTTGTAGACGGCATACAGATCGGGCCGCAGCCGCACGCCGTAGTCCGTCACGAAGGCATTGGCCTGCACGCCGGCCTTGTGGCGGTCGAAGCGCACGTCGGGATCGAGCCCGGTCATGCCGACATACACGAAGGGCATGCCGAGCGCGTAGCCGGGATTGCAGCGGCGAAAGCGGGCGTTGTTCCAGACGCGGTCGTCGAGTTCCACCACGTACACGTGGTAGTGATGGCGGCCACCCCGCGCCATGTCAGGCGATGCTCCAGCGTCCCTGCACGCGCACCTCGCCGCGGATCGAGTTGCCGATGTCGCAGCGTTCGTGCGCGGCGTGGTGCAGCGCCTGGATCGCTGCATCGTCGGGGCGCTTGGCGCCGCTGACCACCACCTGCGGCTGCAGCAGCACTTCGACGATGCCGCGCTTGCCGTCGTCGAAGGTCCCCATGCGTCCCTGCGCCGCGTCGCTGTAGCTGTCGACCACGAAGCCCTGTTCCGCGGCCAGCGAGAGGAACCACAGCATGTGGCAGCTGGCCACCGCGGCGACCAGCGCTTCTTCCGGGTCCACCGCGGTGGCATCCGAAAACGGCAGGCGCACCGAATGCGGCGAGCTCGATGCGCGGACCTGCGCGCCGCCGTCGAAGGTCCAGCGGTGCGCGCGGCTGTACTTCAGGTCGGTGAAGCCAGCGTCGCCGCGGGCCCATTCGATGCTGCAGCCATGCATTGCCATCGCCGCCTCCCTAGCCCTTCGCGAGCGCCGCCAGTGCGCTGCGCTGCGTTTCCGCCAGGTGCGCCTGCAGCACCTTCGCCGCCGCGGTCGCATCCTTGCGCCTGACCGCGCGGATCAGCGCATGGTGTTCGTCCTGCCAGCCCTTGGCGCGCGTGGTGGGCTTCATCCGCGCGAAATAGAAGCGGTCGACCAGGTACCGCAGCCGGCGCACGATCGCCATCGATTCGGGCCGCTGCGCCGGGGCATACAGCGCCTCGTGGAACTCGCGGTCGCCGGCGATCCAGTCGGCCACGGCCTGCGCCTTGTCCAGGGCGGCCTGCACCGTCTCGACCCGGTTCAAGGTGGCCGGCGTGTGCAGCGGCACCGCTTCGGACAGCACGTCGCATTCGATCAGCCAGCGCAGGCGGAACAGCTCGCGCAGGTCCGACTCGCTCACGGTGCGCACGTACATGCCCTTGTTGGGAACCATCTCCAGCAGCCCTTCGGCCTGGAGCTGGAACAGGGCCTCGCGCACCGGCACGCGGCTGACGCCGAGCTCGGTGGCGATCTCTTCCTGCCTCAGCGCTTCGCCGGACGCCCAGCGGCCCCGGTCCAGGGACTGCCTCAGCAGGTGCGTCACGGCGGACGAGGTGGTCTGGGCAATGGAAGAGGCCGGCATCCGCAAGTTATACGTGTATACAAGTTGAGCTACAAGCGCTTCGCAGCGTGCGCGCAACACCTTCGTGCCTCTGCGATTGCATGGTTTCGGAGCCAGTGAATATTCACGCACGCTCGAAAACGACCTGCTGGAACTCAACACTTTTTCACGCCTACACACGATGTAGGACGAGACGCTGTAACAGCCCGAACTTTCGCTGACACAGGCCGTCAGTACGTCTTGTCGGCAATTTCCTAACAGGGGACAGCAGGAATGAAAGAGCGAATCGCGATGCACGTCACGTCGGTCCATAACGTCGTCATGCTGGCCGGCCTGCTGGGCGTTGCCCTCACCAGTTCCGTGGGCAACTCGCCTGCCCCGACCTCGGACACCCTGGCTCAGCGGGTGCATGCCGGCAAGGTCGCCGAAAAGCCGGTGGCCCGCTTCGGCTTCGGTTCGACGCAGCAAGCCCCGGCGATCGCGCTCAACGGCGCCGACCAGTCCTACTTCGAACAGATCCGCAACAAGATGCGCTGGCTGCCGGTGCGCTATGCAGGCAACGTGCTGCAGACGCCGGACGTTCCCTCCCGCCTGCTGCTGGTCCAGTCCGCCGCCGAGCGCGCCCGCCTCGAGGAAGTCGGCCTGAGCCACCGCGACGTCTACGGCATCATCAACGCCGAGACCTCGTGGATCCCGCGCACCGGCGCCAGCAAGAACGGCACGCCCAACCTGGGCATCGCGCAGTTCGAGCCCGCCACGGCCAAGGCCGTGGGCCTGACCGACCCCACCGATCCGGTGCAGGCCGTGCACGCTGCGGCGATGCACCTGAAGGACGCCGCGAAGTGGAGCTCCAAGCGCCTCGCCAAGCTCGACCTCACGCCGGAAGAGCACGCGCGCAAGCTGCGCGAAGGCATCTCGATCTACTACAACCTGTCGAGCAAGGGCCGCAACGTCTGGGACGGCAAGAACACCGCGAAGCTGCCGATCGAGACGCGCCGCCACATCGCCAACGCACGCCTGGGCGCGCGCCAGGCCGCGGAGCTGGAAGAACAGCTCGCGCAGCTCAAGGGCCGCATGAACCAGCCCGGCGTGATGACCGCTTCGTTCCAGAAGGGCAACGGCAGCTGACGCCCTGCGTCATTCCCGCGTAGCGGCCCGCCGCCGCACGCTCTCGATGTTGTTCCTCAAGGCGTAGAGCTCGTCCGCATACGACAGCGGCACGCTGATGCGGCCCACCTTGTCATCGAGCGCATCGAGCTCCTTCACCACCGCGGCGGACTGCCGCGGCTCCTGCGCCAGCCGCTCCTCCAGGTCGCGCAGCTGCCCGTACCAGCGGAATACGCGCGAGCGGATGCGGAACTGGTACAGCGGCGGCACGATGCGCGACAGCGGCAGCAGCACCGCCAGGATGATGCCCAGCGCCAGCCACATGCGCTCGACGAGGTTGGCGATCCAGAACGGCAGCCACCGCTGCAGGAAGGGCCGGCCTGACCGGATGCTGCGCTCCGCTTCCGGCGCGAGCGGATATTCGCTGTGCTCGGCACTCGGGAAGCTGCCGGCCCGGTTGAACCAGCCCGCCGGCCCGTGCGCGTCCTTGGCCGCCTGCGCGAACAGCTGCAGCAGGGCCGGGTGCGTGTCTTCGCGGGCCAGCAGCGCGGTGGTGGTCGCGACCAGGCGCACGTCCTGCGGTGGCTGGTCCCGCGCCAGGTCCACGACGCCGCGCGGCAGCAGCACCGGCGTGAGGAACGGAAAGCGCCGCGAATAGGCGTCGCTCTGCGCGAAATCCATCAGCCTCACGCCCGGCGTCTGCAGCAGCATCTGCACCATCAGCGATTCCGGCGCGGAGGCGAACACGATCGCATCGAGCTCGCCGCCGAGGAAGGCCACCGTTGCCGCGGTCTGGTCCAGCCGCGACAGCGCCAGCTGCGCGGGATCGAGCCGGTTCGCCTCCAGCAGCTTGCGCATCAGGTTGGGCACGCCGCTGCCGCGGGCGCCGATGTTCACGCGCAGCGGCTGCAGTTGCGTGAGCGACGTGAGGGCGCCGCCCGGCACCTGCGTGGCGACCGTGTCTTCGCGATAGAACAGCCACACCGGCTCCACGAACAGGCTGCCGAGCGACAGGATGCCGCTGTCCTGCGCCGCGGCTGCTTCGGTGCCTCCGCCTTGAACGAAGCCGAGGTCCGCCTTGCCTTCGCGCAGCAGCCGCAGGTTGGCGGGCGAGCCTTCGCTGGGCACCAGCACCACGTCGATCCCGTACGCCTTGAGCGCCTTCTGGTACCGCTTGCCGAACTCCTCGTAGGCGCTCTGCGCCGGCCCGGTCGCCAGCGTCACCTTCTTGGGCGGGTTCGGGTCCAGCCACCAGTACGCGAGTGCCAGCAGGGCCACGGCGAGCAGGGCCACCGGACCGGCGGAGACGAGCAGGTCGCGGATCGACAGCAGCGTGTAGCGCAAGGCCTGCACCGGCTTCATGCCAGTTCGCCGGCCGCCGGCAGGTGCAGCCCACCCACCTGCACGCCGCGCGCTGCACGCGCGGCACGAACCACGGCCAGGGCGCAGACTTCTGCCGCCATCGCGCACAGCGTCATCATGCCGAGCGTGCGACCGCTCTCGCCGGTGGCCAGTGCGAACAGCGCGTCGCCGTCCGATTGCGTGTGCGCGGGATTGATCGCGCGCGCCAGTCCGTCGTGGCCCACCGTGGCGAGCCGTCCTGCCTGCACCTTGGTCAGCACGGCATCGGTGGCGATCACGCCGATCGTGGTGTTGCTGCCGGGCAGGATCGGCCGCGGCTCCTCGCCGCGCAGCAGGGCCCGGCGCGCATCGAGCAGGGCCTTGCCGTCGGGCGTGCGCGCGCCGGCGATGACCGCGCCGGTGTCGGGATCGATCACGTCGCCGAGCGCATTGCACGCGATGACGGCGCCCACCGTCACGCCATCGACCGTGACGGACGCGGTGCCGATGCCGCCCTTCATCGCGCGCTGCAGCCCGAAGATCTTCCCGATCGCCGCGCCCGCGCCGGCGCCGACGTTGCCCTCCTGCGGCAGCCCGCGGGACGCGGCTTGGCAGGCGGCATAACCGGCAGCCGCGTCCGGGCGGATGCTCGCGTCGCCGAGCGGCAGGTCGAACAGCACGGCCGCCGGGACGATGGGCACGCGCGCCGGGCCGACCTGCAGCCCGATGGCCTGCTCGTCCAGCCAGCGCATCACGCCGCCCGCCGCGTCGAGCCCGAAGGCGCTGCCACCCGACAGCAGGACGGCATGCACGTGCTCGACGGTGTTCTGCGGTGCCAGCAGGTCGGTCTCGCGCGTGCCCGGCGCGGCGCCGCGCACGTCGACGGCGCCGATGGCGCCGGCACGCGCCAGCACGACGGTGCAGCCCGTGGGACGGCGGGTGTCGGTGAAATGTCCGAGCTCGATGCCGCGGACATCGGTGATGGAAGAGCTCATGCGCAAATTATGGGCGGGCGGCTGGGCGCGCCGGCACCGTTCGGGCATCATGGCGCCACCGTTGTTGCTCGCCGCCCCAGCACCATGACGCGTCCTGCCCCGCCGCTGCCGCGCATTGCCTACTTCTCGATGGAGATCGCGCTGGAGGAGGGCATTCCTACGTACAGCGGCGGCCTCGGCGTGCTGGCGGGCG
>DATAGN010000164.1:0-2217 GCA_036263715.1 Ramlibacter sp. | reverse complement strand
TTGTTGTGCGTACATGGGCGCCTCGTGCCAAAGCCCGCGCAAGCGGCCCCGCTGTGCTCGCGGCTGGCCTAGAATTTTGCGAAGGGAGCCGAGGACGGCGGCGGGTGCTGCACCCGTCGTCCCTCGGCTTTGCTCTTGGCTTTCGACAATTTAACAAAAAGGACAGCCGGCACCATGCAGGGACTCTGGCACGGGGTGATCGCCCCCACCGCAATCGCATTCGCCGCGGCCCTGGCCGTGGCCGCCCACGCGCAGCAGGCCCCGCAAAAGCCGCCGGCGCCCGGGCAACAGGTGCGGCTGCGGCTCGCGAACAACCTGTGCAACAGCATGACGAACCAGACGCTGACCACGCAGCTGGTGCCGCCGCTCGCGTCCACCGCGGGGGCGGAAACGTCGATCAACACGTCCCTGCTGCAAAGGATGGAGCAGCGGCGCGACACCTACTTCTCGCAACTCGATGGCCTGGTGCCCTTCAACGGGCTGTATGCGACGGGGCAACTCGACCAGTCCTTCCAGGAGGACCGCGGCGCCCGCTATGCCTTCGGCCTGGAGTGGGAGCTCTACGACCAGGGCCGCGGCGAGTCGCGCCGGCAGCTCGATCGCATCCGCCTGGACAACAAGGTGCAGTACCTGCAGGTGCTGCGCGACACCGAGGCCCGCCAGGTGCAGGAGCAGCTGCTGGCCGTGGACCAGATGCGCAACAAGCTGCTGGCCACGCTGTACCAGCGCGAGGTGGCCGCGGTGCGGCCGGTGCTGGAGAGGCGGCGGCAGGAACTCGCGGCCGGCCGCGCCACGCGCGCGGAGGTGGCCGAGATCGAATAC
Organism: Ramlibacter sp.; assembly: GCA_036263715.1. GTDB lineage: Bacteria > Pseudomonadota > Gammaproteobacteria > Burkholderiales > Burkholderiaceae_C > Ramlibacter. Next base: position 1,395 of record DATAGN010000164.1, on the reverse strand, counting down.
AAGGCCGAGCGTGCGGCGCTGCGCACGCAGCATTACGTGAATGCCCGCGACGTGCTGGTGTATCCGCAGGCGCAGGACCTGATCAACCGCATCGAGGACGTGCAGCTGCACCCGGAGCGCGAGCTCACCGAGCGCGCGGTCTCCCGCTCGCCCGAGATCCAGCTGCAGACGCTGCTGGCCGAGCGGGCCGCCTTCATCCCCTCGCCCGAGGACAACCTGTCGGTGCGCCTGTACCTGGAGCGCACCAAGGAATTCGATCGCGGCCCCTCCCACATCGCCGGCGTGCGCGTGCGCATCCCGCTGGACCGCGACCGCAACCGGCCGCAGCTGCAGCAGGCATCCCGCGAGCTGTACGAGGAGCAGAAGGAATCGATGCGCGCTGCCCTGTCACAGAAGCTGTCGCTGCTGACGGAGCGCCTGCGCCTGAAGCAGAACGACATGCGCCTGCTGCAGGCCGAAAGCCGCATGGTGCGGCAGAAGGCGGAGCTCTCCTGCTACCGCCTGGAGCATCCCGTCGCATCCCTGCCCGACACCGCCGACCGCGACGTCGAGGAATTCACGCTGCGCCTGGTGGAGCTGCAGCGCGAGATCCTCACCGCGCGGCTGGACGTGCTGGAGGTCCTGACGCAGGTCAGCGCGATGGTGAAGCCGCGCGAGCCGCAGGAGCTCTACTCGCTGAGGCCGGCTCCACGCTGACCACGGTGTTCCCCGGCCCGTCCGGGGGCGCCCAGCGCGCATTGGCGGGCGTCTTGAACACGGGGCCCCACGGGTGCTGGCGCGGGATCGCGAAGCGCACGTTGCTCACGGTGTTGTGGTGGCTGAAGCCGCCGTGGAAGTTGACGTCGACCTCGCTGTCGATGTTGCGCAGCGTGTTGAACGCCGAGCTCCATTGCAGCGCGATATGCCGGATGTTGCGCACCTGGCAGCCTTCGACGATGCCGCGGTAGCTGCGGGCGATGCGCAGGTATCCGCTGCCGCCCTCGCCCTTGTTCCAGGCGCCGTCCAGCACGCAGTCGCGCACCGCGAAGCCATGGCTTTGCTCGATCGAGACCGGGTGGCGCCCGGCGTTGCGCACGTTCACGCGCTCCACCACGGCGTCCTGCGTCCACATCAGCGAAATCGCATCCACCTGCACGTCGGGCACCGCATTCTCGTAGCGGTGCTGGAACTTCGCGATCTCGCGGCCGTCGGCCGCCTGCTCGATCGAGAAGTCGGCCAGCCGCAAGCGGCGCACCGGCTTCACGCGCAGCACCTCGGTGCGGCCGGCATCGAACGCGACGCCGGCGGGCGCGGCCAGCCGCAGGCCATCGCCTTCGGGGCCCACGACCTGCACCAGCGCCTGCCGCAGGAAGGGGAACTCGCGGCGCCACTGCTGGCTGCCCAGGCGCTGCAGGA
>DATAGN010000163.1:0-6063 GCA_036263715.1 Ramlibacter sp. | reverse complement strand
CGGCGTGCGCAGCGTCACTTCCAGCATGCGGATGCCGCCGGCGACCAGCGCCCGCGCCAGGGGAACAGCATGGGCACAATCGGCCAGCACGATCACCGGGATCACCGGGGCGTCCTGCATCACCTGCCGCGCCGACGGACGATCCGGGACGGGTTGCTTCACAGCCATGTGCACGCGCCCTCCTCGGCGGCCAGCGCATTGCGGCGCATGCCGGCGAACAGTTCGCGGCCGATGCCGTGGGCGTTATTCCTCTGTTGTTCGACGGTCATGGTCATGGGCTCCCGCTTCGCCCATTCTGCAGGGTCCACCAGCGCTTCGAGCCGACCCGCGGGCGCGTCCAGCCGCACCATGTCGCCGTCGCGCAGCAGCGCCAGCGGCCCGCCGGCGGCGGCTTCGGGAGACACATGGATCGCCGCCGGCACTTTGCCCGACGCGCCGCTCATGCGGCCGTCCGTCACCAGCGCTACGCGGAAGCCCTTGCCCTGCAGGACGGCCAGCGGCGGTGTGAGCTTGTGCAGTTCCGGCATGCCGTTGGCGCGCGGCCCCTGCCAGCGCACCACGCACACCACGTCGCGTTCCAGTTCGCCGGCCTTGAAGGCGGCCAGCAAGGCTTCCTGTCCGTCGAAGATGCGCGCCGGCGCCTCGATGACGTGCCGGTCCTCGGGAACCGCCGACACCTTGATCACGCTGCGCCCCAGGTTGCCGGTCAGCAGCTTCAGCCCGCCCGTGGGGCTGAAAGGCTCGCGCGCGGGACGCACCACCGTCTCGTCCTTCGACGCTCCGGTATCGCGCCACACCAGCGTCGCTTCTTCGCCGCGCTCGGGGATGCGCGTGTATTCGCGCAGGCCGCCCTCGCGCACCGTCAGCACGTCCTCGTGCATCAGCCCGGCATCGAGCAGTTCGCGGATCACGTAACCCGGCCCGCCGGCTTGCTGGAAGGCGTTCACGTCCGCCGTGCCGTTGGGATAGACGCGCGACAGCAGCGGCACCACGCCGGAGAGCCGGTCGAAGTCGTCCCAGTCGATCACGATGCCGGCCGCACGCGCGACCGCCACCCAGTGGATCAGGTGATTGGTCGAGCCGCCGGTGGCCAGCAGCGCGGCCAGTGCATTGACGATGCAGCGCTCGTCGACGATGCGGCCGATCGGCGCGAAGCGGCGCGTCTTCAGGATGCCCAGCGCCGTGCGCACGGCCTCGCGCGTGAGCTCCTCGCGCAGGTTGTCCTGGGGCTGGATGAAGGCGGAGCCGGGCACGTGCAGGCCCATCGCTTCCATCAGCATCTGGTTGCTGTTGGCGGTGCCGTAGAAGGTGCAGGTGCCTTGCGTGTGGTAGGCCCTGGACTCGGCATCGAGCAGTTCCTCGCGGCCGACGAGCCCCTGTGCCGCGAGCTCGCGCACCTTGGCCTTGTCGCTGTTCGAAAGGCCGCTGGGCATCGGCCCGCCCGGCACGAAGACGGTGGGCAGGTGGCCGAAGTGCAGCGCGCCGATCAGCAGGCCCGGCACGATCTTGTCGCAGATGCCCAGCATCAACGCGGCGTCGAACACGTCGTGGCTCAGGCCCACAGCCGTGGCCATGGCGATGGTGTCGCGCGAGAAGAGGCTGAGCTCCATCCCCGGCGTGCCCTGCGTCACGCCGTCGCACATCGCCGGCACGCCGGAGGCGACCTGCGCCGTGGCGCCGTGCTTGCGCGCCTCGTCCTTGATGATGGCCGGGAAGCTGCCGAAGGGCGCGTGCGCCGACAGCATGTCGTTGTAGGAGTTGACGATGCCGATGTTGGGCGCGCGCTCGGCGACGACACGGAACTTGTCGTTGCGCGGCAGGGCGGCGAAGGCGTGCGCCACGTTGGCGCAGCCCATGCGGTCGGCGCCGCGATCACGCGCCGCCGCCTCGTCCAGCCGGGCCAGGTAGGCACTGCGGCTGGGCGCGCTGCGTTCACGGATGCGCTGCGTCACCGCCTCGACGACGGGATGCAATTTCATGATTTCCATGCTAACCCGCGCTGTGCCCCTTGTGGTTTCGCCGCGGTACGAAGCCGTTACCAACTTCCGGGCGGTGCATGCCTGGGCTAGAGTTCCTGCCGTGAGCCAAGCCGTCAAGCCCTTGCGCGATCCCGCGCCCATGTTGCAGCGCGCCCTGGACGAATGGGGCGGGCACGACGACCTCTGGATCTTCGGCTACGGCTCGCTGATCTGGCGGCCGGACTTCGAGTTCGTCGAACGCCGACCCGCGCGCGTGCACGGCTGGCATCGGGCCCTGAAGATGTGGAGCCGCATCAACCGCGGCACGCCCGAGCGGCCGGGGCTGGTGTTCGGGCTGCTGTCCGGGGGCTGCTGCCGCGGCGTGGTGTTCCGCATCGCGCGCGAGCACGGGGCGCAGACCCTGTCGACGCTCTGGAAGCGCGAGATGTCGACGGCGGTCTACGACCCGCGCTGGTTGACCGCGCATACGCCCGAGGGGCAGGTGCGCGCGCTGGCCTTCACGCTGTCGCGCAAGAGCCCCAGCCACACGGGCGAGCTGAGCGAGGAGGAGTACCGCGCGATCTTTGCCTTCGCCTCCGGCATCTATGGCACCACGCTCGATTACGCGCACCGCACGCTGGAGGAACTGCAGCGGCACGACATCCGGGACCGCAACCTGGAGAAGCTGCTGCACCTGATCCGCGACCGGAGTTCGTCGACTTCGTAGGTTGGGTTGCGCCAAGCGCACCCCAACACCGCGTTGGGGTGCCTGCGGCAACCCAACCTACGAATCCGGTTCACGAGCCTTCCTCCCCCTGCCGCCTGCGCCGCCGCTGGAACAAGCGCTCGGCGCGCGCCAGGTCCTCCACCGTGTCGACGTCGGTGACGATGCCTTCGTCCGCGAGTTCCAGCCGCAGCGGCTGCGCGGCGCGCACCAGCGCGGCGGCGCCCTCCGCGCCCGAGAGCGCCTGCAGGGCCGGCCCATGCTCGCGGCCGAAGCCCACCGGATGGCCGCGTGTGCCGTCCCGCACCGGCACGACGATCGACGCGCCTTGCAGCGCCTGCGCCACCGCGCGCAGTGAAGCGGGTTGTACCAGCGGCAGGTCCGCCGGCAGCACCAGCCAGCCGTTCGCATCCGGCGTCGCGCGCACGGCCGCGGCAATCGAGTCGCCCATGCCGGCATGCCCCGCATCTTCCACGTGCACCGGCAAGCCGCTGGCACGCGCGGCGGCGATCGTGTGCTCCATGACGGGCTTGCCCGCGAGCAGCGCGCGCAGCTTGGACCCCTTGCCGCCGGAAGCGACGAAGCGCTCGCCCCGGCCGGAGGCGAGCACGATCACGATGGGCGGCCGGCTGTCCATGGCTTCACCTTAGCACCGATGCCAGAATCGCCCCATGAGCACCGCCGACCGCATCGCCGAATTGCGCAAGAGCTATGAGCGCGCCGAACTGAGCGAGGACGCCTCGCATGCCGACCCGCTGCGGCAGTTCGACCAGTGGCTCACCGAGGCCATCGCCGGCCAGGTGCCGGAGCCGAATGCGATGACACTGGCCACCGTCGGCGGGAACCTGCGTCCCAGCACGCGCATCGTCCTGGTCAAGGGCTACGACGAGCGCGGCATCGTCTGGTACACCAACTACGAAAGCCGCAAGGGGCAGGAGCTCGCGGGCAACCCGTACGCCGCCCTGCAGTTCCACTGGGTGGAGCTCGAACGGGTCGTGCGCATCGAGGGGCGGGTGGAGAAGGCGAGCGCGGAGGAAAGCGACGCCTACTACGCGAGTCGTCCGCTCGACTCGCGCATCGGCGCCTGGGCCAGCCCGCAAAGCCAGGTGATCCCGGGCCGCAGCGTGCTGGTCACGAATGCGGCGAAGTACAGCGCGCAGTTCCTGCTGCAGCCGCCGCGGCCGCCGCACTGGGGTGGCTATCGCCTGGTGCCGGACGAGTGGCAGTTCTGGCAGGGGAGGAAGAGCCGGTTGCACGACCGGCTGCGGTATCGGCTCGCGGGTGGGGAATGGGTCAGGGAGAGGCTGGCGCCTTGAGAGAGAGAGTGTTGGGGTGCCTTCGGCAACCCAACCTACCGGGTAGGGGTGTCGGGGTTCGCCTGCGGGCTCACCCCGACCTACGGGAGTCCTGTACACGCGCGGTAGGTCGGGGTGAGCGCGCGCAGCGCCGAACCCCGACGCAGGATCACTTCACCGCCACCGCCTCCGTCACCCGGTAGTACAACCCGTATTCATCGTTGGTCAGGGTCGCGAACTTCCCCTCCACCACGACCGGGTCCAGCGTGTACTTCACGGGGGTCTTGGTCTTCACTTCGACCATGCTCTCCGGCCCGCCGGGCACGCAGAAACCGCAGGACAGCGGCACCGAACTCAGCAGGAAGTGCGTCTGCGCCTCCCCGGGCTCCAGCGGCATCATGAAGCCCTGGATGCGCTGCGGCTTGTTGCTCAGCGCCAGTTGGTCCTTGTTGAACACCGGCAGCAAACGGTTCTTCTCCGTCTTCGTGCTCACCGCGGTGAGCACGGACCAGGGGATGACGTCCGTGCGCTGCGGCAGCGGCGCGAAGGGGCTGTTGGGACTGTGCACGCCGGGTCCGCTGCCCGCGGGGATCGGCGAGGACAGCTGCGCCCACGCCGCGCCGGCGGCGAGGGTGGTGGCAAGCAGGAAAGCGGCAGTCTTCATGGGCGGAACTCCTTCGGGCGTATTTTGCTGCAGGCTCAGGCGCGCTGCAGCAGCTGGGCCACATCGACCCGATAGGCGCTGATGGCCGGGATCAGGGCGGCGGCGCCGGCCGTGAGCATCGCGACCGCCGGCACCCACAACTCCTGCGGCAACCAGACCGTGCCGGACACGGGCAGCGACTGCTGAGCCTGCAGCACGGACCCGACCACCGCCGTCAGCGCGTGCCCGGCCACGAGACCCAGCACGGACGCGATCACGGCCAGCCACAAGGCTTCGGCGAGCAGCAAGGCGGCCACCTTGGCTGGTGAAGCGCCCAGCATGCGCAGCATGGCCAGGTCCGCACGGCGCTCGCGCACCGCGCTCCACAAGGCGATGAACACGGACAGGCCGGCCGTGAGCAGCAGCACCGCCGCCACCGCCTGCAGCACCTCGGCGCCGACGCCGAGCATGCGCAGCAGGCGCGTGACTTCGACCGCGGGCGCCGCGGCCTGCATAGCGGTCTGCGTATTCACCAGGCGCGGCAGGCTCACCGCGGCCAGCGGCGTGCGATAGCGCACCAGCGCCATCGTGATCTCGCGATCCTCGTCGTGGTCGGCGTGGTCCTCTTCCTTTTCCTTGCCCGCCGGTGCGTGCTGGCCGTGCACGTGCCAGACCGATTCGGTCGAGGTGAGCAGCAGCCGGTCCGCGACGCAGCCACACGGTGCGAGCACGCCGGTCACCAGGTAAGGCGTTTCGCCGTGCGTCTGGCCGCTGCCGCCCAGGCCGTGGCCGCCGGCGAAGCGGTCGCCCACCTTCAGGCCGAGCGTCCGCGCCACCTGCGCGCCGGCCAGCGTCTCCATCTCGTCGGCCCAGGCGCGGCCCTCCTGCAGACGCAGCCGGTAGTGCTGCACGTACTCCGGCGTCGTGCCCACGATCCGAAAGCCGCGGTAGCTGTCACCGAGGCTGAGGGGAATCACCTGCGCCACCATCGGGTGCTTGCCCAGCGCCTGCACGTCGGCCAGCTTCACGTTGCCGGGCGGCACGTCGATGTGGAACACGCCCGACAGGATCAGCTGCATCGGGCTGCCCTTGGCGCCCACCACGAGGTCGATGCCGGCCAGGTCCCGCTGGAACGAACGTTGCACCTGCTCGCCCACCTGCAGCACGAAGGTGATGGACGCCAGCCCGAGCGTGAGCAGCACGAGGTTCAGCACCGTCGCGAGCGGCCGCGCCCACAGGTAGCGGAAGGCCAGCGCGAGCAGCTTCATGCGGGCACCGCCTGGGCACCGAGGTGCAGCACCGGCGTGCCCTGCAAGGCATCGCGCACGCGGGCGTCGTGCGTGGCGATGACCAGCGTGGCGCCGCACGCCTGCGCCGAGGTTCGCAGGAGCTGAAGCGCCGTCTGGGCCGCCTGGTCGTCCAGGCTTGCCGTCGGCTCGTCGG
>DATAGN010000162.1:0-1975 GCA_036263715.1 Ramlibacter sp. | reverse complement strand
GGATCGCCTCCACGATCACGGAGGCTTCCGGAACGGAATCCAGCAGGAGCGTCTGCGTGCGGGTGCCACGGGTCATCGTGAGCTGGTTGCCGACCACCGCCAGCCGCTCGCGGCGCGGCTGCAGCGTTTCGCGCACGAAGGTGTCGGGCGCGGAGAAACTCAGGCGGCCCTTCGATTGCAGCACGAGCGTGCGGTCGGCCTGCTGCACCCGCCGCTCCTCGCTGAACACCGCCTCGCCGGAACGCACCTGTGCCAGTTGCGCCATCAGCGCCGGCAGGTCGAACCCCGCCGCGTGCGCGGCGCCGGCGAAGGCGAGCCACAGGCAGGCCGCCCAGGTGCGCAGCAGGCGGCGGAGTTCAGCGTGCAGCGTCAGTCGCATGGGAGGCAGCGTCCCCGGGCGCCGGAGAGCCGGCCCAGAAGTCGAAGAAGTTGAACCAGTTGCAGGGTGCATCCCGGCATTGTTGCTCCAGCACGTGAACGTAGCGTTGCAGCGCGGCGCGCACGGCGTCGTCCTGTGCCTGCTGGCGACCCGCTGCATGGCGGGGCGGCGGCTCGCTGAAGTCGGCCAGCGGCACGAACCGGAGCTCGTAGCGGGCGCCACCCAGGTACAGGCCGGCCATGAAGAAGACGGGCTGGCGCAGCAGCGCGGCCAGCCGGAAAGGACCGTCGGAAAACGCGGCGGGCTGCCCGAGGAAGTCGATCCAGTGGATGCGCGAGCGGCCCGAGGTGGCGCCCCCCTGGCCGGGACCCTGCAGGGTGCGGTCCGCCAGCAGGCCGGCCACGCCGCCGCCGTCGAGCCAGTCGCGCAGTTCGATCATCGATTCCATGCGGCCCAGGCCGATCACGTGCAGCGGCGCATCGGGTGCGATGGCATGCAGCGCGTCCGCGAGCAGCCTCGCGTTGTGCTCGTACATGAGCATCGCCACGCGCAGTCCACGCCGCGCGTGGCCCAGCGCCCGCAAGGCCTCGAAGCTCCCGAGGTGCGCGCCGACGAAGAAGGCGCCGCGGCCGGACTCCAGCACCGCGACCGGATGCTCCTCGCCGCGGGCCTGCACGTCGAACAGGCCGAACTCCTCGCGCAGCAGGTACACGCGGTCGAGGATGGTGGCGGCGAAGTGGTGCACGTGGCGGTAGCGCTCGCTCCAGCGGGGCGGGCGCCCGAGGACGCGGCGCAGGTAGTCCGACGACGCGCGCGTAGCCGCGCCCCCGAACAGCAGGAAGTACAGCGAGATCGGGTGCAGCAGCAGCCGCGACACGCGCCGGCCGAGCGTCACGGCGATCCAGCGCATGACGCGCAGCATGTGCGCGTTGCTGCGTTCGGCCTGGGTCGCCCAGGCAGCAGCCGCAGGCGCCGCGGGTTCGTGCAAGGTGCTCACCGCGGATTTCCCTCCAGCTGCCCGCTGGCGGCAAGCTGGCCTTGCGGCGGATCTCCCGGCGCGTGGCGCCAGACCTCGAAGCGCAGGCGCGCGTCGGGCGAAGGTTCCGTCCAGCGCACCTCGAGGCTCGCTCCCGGCCGCACCGGCGCCAGGAACTTCACGGCGCTCACGCGTGGGCGCGCACCGAGCACATCGCGCCCCTCGCGCAGCAGCACCTCGAGCACCTCGGACAGCAGCACCACGCCCGGCAGCAGCGGCTGCCCGGGAAAGTGCCCTTCGAAAGCAGGATGGTCGGGCGCCACCTGCACCGGCACGCGCAGCATGTCAGCCATGGCCGGGCTCCGCCAGCAGGCGGGCCGCGAGTTCGGCCAGCCGCCCGGCGGGCAGCTTGCCGGTGCCGTCGCGCGGCAGCGAGTCCACCCGGACGATGCGGCGCGGCAGGAAGGCGGCGTCGACGCGCTCGCGCAGGGCGGCCAGCAAGGCCTCGCGCGTCACGCCCGGCGCGACCACGAGGGCCACGAGGCGAACCACCTCCTCGCCGCTGCGATCCTGCGGCAGCCAGAAGGCGCCGTCCTGCACGCCCTCGATGCTGTTCAAGT
>DATAGN010000161.1:0-12835 GCA_036263715.1 Ramlibacter sp. | reverse complement strand
GCGCAGCGGCAGCTTGCCGGTGGCGAAGAAGTTGGTGGCCAGGAAAGCCAGCATGCTGGTCATGCTGTCGGTCAAGGCGGTGGCGACCTCCTCGCCCTCGCCGGTGCGGCTGCGGCGCACGAGCGCGGCGCAGATGCCCATGGCCGCGTACGAGCCTGCCACGAGGTCCGAAATGGGCGGCGCTGCACGCATCGGGGGGCCGTCCTCGTCGCCGTTGACGCTCATGAAGCCGCTCATGGCCTGGGCGATGAAGTCGAACGAGGGCCGCTCGCGGTACGGGCCGTCCAGGCCGAAGCCGGTGACGTGGCAGCTGATGATGTCGGGCTTGATCACGCGCAGCGCCTCGCGCCCGAACCCCATCTTGTCCATGATGCCCGGGCGGTAGTTGTTGATCACCACGTCGGCGCCGCGCAGCAGGTCGCGCAGGATCTCCTTGCCCTCGGCGCTGCGCAGGTCCAGGGTGAGGGAGCGCTTGTTGCGGTTGAAGCTGGCGAAGTAGAGCGAGAAGCCGTTGCGCATCTCGCCCTGGTGCCGGATGGGGTCCCCTTCCCCGGGATCCTCCACCTTGATCACCTCCGCCCCCATGTCCGCGAGGAACATGGAGCAGAACGGGCCGGACAGGATGCGCGTGAGGTCGACGACCCGGATGCCCTGGAGCTGCATGGACCTCCTTCAGGGACTGAGCTTGACGCCCGAGGCTTTCACGACCTGGCCCCACTTGGGATAGTCCACCGCCAGGAACTTCGCAAAGCCGTCGGACGTTCCGCCCGCCGGGATGGAACCGGCAGCCAGCAGCTTCTCGCGCACGTCCGGCATCTGCAGCACCTTGTCCAATGCAGCATTCAGCCGGGCCACGACCGCCGGCGGCGTACCCGCCGGTGCGAACAGGCCCAGCCACGTCCCCGTGTCGGCGCCCCTGACACCCTGCTCCGCGACCGTCGGCGTGTCGGGCAGCGCCGGCGAGCGCTTGGAGGTCGTCACCGCCACGGGCGTGAGCTTGCCGCCCTTGACCAGCGGCAGCACGGACACCACCGAGAGGATGGCGACGTCGACCTGGCCGCCGATCACGTCGGTCATGGCGGGCGCCGCGCCCTTGTAGTGCACCGGCAGCAGGTTGATGCCCGTGAGCGCCTTGAACTGCTCGCCGTACAGGTGCCCCAGGCTGCCGTTGCCGGCGGTGGCCCAGGTCAGGCCGCCCTGCGACTTGCCCTTGGCGATCATCTCCGTCACGTTGGCGATCCGGGTGGCGCCCGTGCCCGGGATGCTGCTCACGATGGCCAGCGGCGTCTCCGACACCTGGATGATCGGCACGAAGCTCTTGATCGTGTCATAGCCGGCGTTCGGGTACAGGTGCGGACCCAGGCCCATGTTGTCGGTTTGGCCCATCACGATCGTGTAGCCGTCGGGCGCGGCCTGCGCGGCCTGCGCCACGGCCAGGTTGCCGGACGCACCGGGGCGGTTCTCGGGCACCACCTGCCACTTGGTCGACTCGCTCAAGGCGGTGGCGACGACGCGGGAGACGGTGTCCGTGCCGCCGCCCGGCGGGAAGGGGATCAGCAGCCGGATCGGCTTGTTCGGGAAATCCTGCGCCGCGGCGGCCAGGGGAAGCAGCGCTGCGGCCGCGAATGCGGCGCGGGCGAGCAGGCGAAGCGAGTTCATCCGGAGGTCTCCTGTCGTGGTCCCCGCAGACTAGCCTGACCCCATGGCCAGCGTGCCTGTGGAAAGCACTGAGAACCGGATGGGGTTCAGTCGAGCTTGACGCCCAGGTCCACCGCCAGCTTGATCCACACCGGCACGTCGCGCTCCCAGTCCCTGCGCATGTCCGCCAGGTTCTTGGGCTTGTTCGGGATCGCGAAGCTTTCGCGCAGCTTGGCGGCACCCGGCGTGTTGCTCCAGTCGACGGCGGCGCGCGACAAGGCCTGCAGCACGGCCTCGGGCGTGCCGGTGGGCGCCATCAGCGGCAGGCCGCCCTCCAGCGCGACGAGGCGGCTGTCGATGCCCTGCTCCACCAGCGTCGGAACGTCGGGGAGCTTGGGGCTGCGGTAGATGCCGGTCACGCCGATCGGGCGCACGCCACGCGTCGAGACGGTGTTGAAAGCCTGGTAGCTGCCGATGGCGACCTGCACCTGGCCGCCGGCGACGTCGACCCACATCGGCGCCTCGCCGCGATAGTGCACCGCCTGGATCTTCGTGCCCTCCGCCCGGTTGGTCTGGTCCGCCACCATGTGCGGATAGGAACCCGGGGCGTAGGTGCCCATCGAGGTCGGGTTCTTCTTCGCGTACGCGATGAACTCCTTGAAGTTCGCCACGCCCAGCTTCTCGGGCACGCCGACCACCAGCGGCCCCGACGGGAAGAAGACGACCGGGACCAGGTCCTTGTCCAGGTTGTACGGCAGCTTGCTGTACAGAACGCGGTTCTGCCACACCGTGCCGGAGGTCGTCATCAGCAGCGTGTGGCCGTCCGGCGGCGACTTGGCGACGAAATCGATGCCGATGATCGCGCCCGCTCCCGGCTTGTTCTCCACCAGGACCTGCTGCCCCACCCTGGCGCTGAGGAATTCGCCGTAGTGACGCGCGTAGGCATCGGTCAGGCCGCCGGGAGGAAACGCGACGATGATACGGATCGGCTTGCTGGGCCACTTCGCCCCCTGGGCAAGTGCGGACTGCGCGAGCGCGGAGGCGCCGAGGGCGCCCGCGGCTCGCAGGATGTCGCGGCGCCTGGCGCCCGTTGCACGGTTCATGCGGTCTCCTGGTGGCACGTGCGCGCGGGTGCTCGCAGCTTGCGGCGCGAGTCTCGCACTGCCGCTCAGGGCTGGCAATCGGCACCGGACCCGAGTCGCTGCTCCAGGAAGAAATCGACCATGGCCGCCGACGCGCCCGGGCCCGCGACATCCGTGTACGAACCGGCCGCGCTGCCGCCGGACCACGCATGCGCGGCACCGCCGATCTCCCAGTGCTCCAGGCGGCGAACCTGCCCCGCGTCCCGGTAGACCGCGCGTTTCACGGGGCGCCCGGCGAGCGTCACCTCCTGCTCGTCGCGTTGCAGCGCGATGCCTGCGGCAGCGGCCCGCGCAGCGGCCTGCTCGACCACCTGCCGGCCGTTCTCGGGATGCACCGTGCGGTCGGAACGGCCGTGGAACACGATCGTCGGCACCGCTGCCGTGCCTGCAAGCCTGGCGCCCGGCGTGCGCGGCGGCCTGCGCATCGCGGCCTGCGCGGACTGAACGTCAGTCGCGGATGCCGCCGGCAGGCCCGAGTGCACGCCGATCGCGGCGAACACCTCGGGATACAGCTGGCCGGCGAGCACCGCCATCGCACCACCCGCGGACAAGCCGGCGACGTACACCCGCTTCGCATCGCCGTTGCACTTCTGCACCACGTGCTGCGCCAGCGCGGCGATCATCGCCGGCTCGCCGCCGCGCCGCTGGTGCGCGGGCTCGAACCAGTTCCAGCAGCGCATGCTGTTGGCACGCGCCAGCTGCTCGGGATACACCACGATGCAGCCGCGTCCGGCGGCCTGTTCGTTCATCGCCGTTCCAGCCGCGAAGTCGGCGCTGTCCTGCGTGCAGCCATGCAGCATGACGATGACGGGCAAGGGGCTGTCGTCGGGCCGCGCCGGCACGTACAGGCGGTACGCGTAGCTGCGGCCGCCGGAGGAGAAGCGGTGCGCGTCGAAGGTGGCCGCGGTGCCGGACGCCGGCGCGCTTGCAGTACGCTGCGCAGCAGGCGTCGCCTCGCGGAATTCGACGTCGCTGACTTCGGTGGCGAGCACCTGCGTGTGCGGTGGCCTGCCTTGCGTGCGTGGCGCAGGTGCAGGGTCCGTCGCAGCGGCCTCGCTGCGTCCGAGGGCCTGCTGGATGAGGCTGGTCGCCTCCATCAGCTTGCCCTCGCGGGTGAATTGCGTTGCCTTCTTCAGTTCTTCGAGCGGGAGGTACATCTTCTTCCTTGGTGTATGCTGCACTGCACCAAGGGAAATATCGACGCATTCAGGCGCGTTGCAAGACCCTCGCGAACAAATAATCAGGCCTACCCGGCCTGCGCTTTCTCCTGCGCCTTCAGGCAGCGCTCCAGCAGCTTGGGCGCGCCCACACGCTCGGTCCACGCGGCAAACGCGGGGGTCGGCCCCCGCCAGCGCAGGTCTTCCACGTCCGCGAACAGCTTCGCATCGGTGCGCAGCGTGGCCAGTTGCTTGAACAGCAAGGCCATGCGCATCTGCTCGGGCATGACCTGCGCCGGAAAGGCCTCCAAGGGCCCGTACTGGTTCAAGAGGCGCGCCGCGCCTACCGGCCCGATGCCTTCGATGCCGGGATAACCGTCGGCCGCGTCCCCCACCAGCGCCAGGTAGTCCGGGATCAGCACGGGGTCCACGCCGAACTTCTCGCGCACGCCCGCCGCGTCGCGGATCTTCTTCGCGCGCCGGTCCACCTGCAGCACACGCTCTGCGCGCACGCACTGCGCCAGGTCCTTGTCGGGCGTCCAGATCAGCACCTTCTGCACGCGCGCGTCCTCGTCGGCGCTGCGCGCGGCCGATGCCAGGCCGTCGTCGGCCTCGAGTTCGACCATCGGCCAGACGGCGACGCCCATGGCGGCGAGGGCTTCCTCCAGCGGGTGGAACTGCGCCAGCAGCGCCGGCTCCAGGCCCTCCCCGGTCTTGTACCCGGCCCACATCCGGTTGCGAAAGGACTCGACCACGTGGTCGGTGGCCACGCCGATGTGCGTGGCCTCGCGCTCCAGCATCTGCAGCACGCCCTGCAACACGCCGACCACGGCGCCGTAGGGCCGGTCTTCCTTGGTGAAGCGGCGCAGGCCGTAGAAGTGGCGGAACAGCTCGTAGGTGCCGTCGATGAGGTCGATGACCATGCGGCAAGACTAACCCATGGTTTTCCCGCCTGTGTCGGGTGGGCTACAGGCGCCGCTGGCGCGCGGCGCGAGAATGCCGCGCATGAAGCGATCCGCCAGCATCCTCTCGCTCCTGTTCGCCACGGCACTCCCCGCGGCGGGCCAGAACGCGCCCACCCTGCGCGACGTCGTGGTGGTGGGCAGCAACTGGGACGGCACCGCGGAGATCTTCGACGCCAACACCTTCCAGGTGCTCAGGCGCATCAACGTGGTCCCCGACCGCGCCGAGCGCATGCAGGAGATCGCGAACGCCGGGATCGTGCGTCGCGTGTCCTTCCACGCCATCCGGCACCTGATCGGCGAAGGCAACGACCAGCTCGTGGACGACCTCTTCCCGTCCAAGGACGGCCGCTTCATCTACGCCTCGCGACCGAGCTTCGCGGACGTGGTCGCCATCGACGTGCGCACCGGCGCGATCGTGTGGCGCACGCCGGTCGAAGGCGTGCGCGCGGACCATGCCGCGCTGTCGCCGGACGGCAGGATCTTCCTGGTGTCGGCCTCCACCGCACGCAAGGTGCACGCGATCGACACTGCCACCGGCAAGATCGTCGGCGGCTTCGAATCGGGCGACCAGCCGCACGAGAACAACTACTCCAAGGACGGCCAGCGCATCTACCACGCGAGCATCGGCAAGGTCTACGTGCCCACCACGGCCGCCTGGCTCGATTGGCTCAAGGGCGACCGCTGGTTCCAGGTGGTGGACGCGAAGACCTGGAAGGTGATCAAGCGCATCGACATGGGCGCCAAGTTGCAGGAGTTCGGCCGGCCCTGGGTCGACAAGGCAATCCGGCCCATGGCGGTGTCGCCGGACGAGAAGCAGGTCTACATGCAGGTGTCTTTCCTGCACGGCTTCGTCGAATACGACATGGAAAAGGACAGGGTCACGCGCGTGGCCGAACTGCCGGTGCCCGACGAGATCGCGAAGCTGCCGTACCGCAAGTACCAGCTCAATTCCGCGCACCACGGGCTGGCCATGAATTCCGAAGGCACGAAGCTGTGCGCCGCCGCCACCATGTCCGGCTATGCGGCCATCGTCGACCGCGCCACTTTCAAGGCGACCGTCGTCAAGCTTTCCGACAAGCCGCTCGAGGCCAAGCCGTACTGGGCCACCGAGAGCGCGGACGGCCGCCATTGCTACATCTCGGTGAGCGAGCAGGACCGCGTCTCGGTGATCTCGTTCGCCGAGGGCCGCGAGATCGCCAGCGTGGCCGTGGGCAACCACCCGCAGCGCGTGCGCACCGGCAAGTTGCTGCTACCCTGAACCCCCACGAGGAGACCCATGAGAACGAAGCTCACTGCGCTGGCCGCCATCCTGCTGCTGTCCGCCTGCGCCACCGAGCGCCCGGCGCAGACCACCGCCTGCGAGGACCTCACGCGCGTGACCGCCGAAGCGAGCACGATCGCTTCCGCGGTTTCCGTCACTTCGGCCACCAGCATCGGCAACACGGCGGTCGACGCGCGCTTTTGCCGCGTGCAGGGCGTGGCCCGGCCGACGCCTGCTTCCGAGATCAAGTTCGAGGTGTGGCTGCCCGCGGCCAGCGCGTGGACCGGCCGCTTCAAGCTCAATGGCACGGGCGGCTATGCGGGCGCGGTGCCTTACGCCCGCCTGGCACAGGACATCGGCGACGGCTTCATCACCGCCGGCAGCAACATGGGGCACGACGGCGGCGAGAGCGCCGCGTGGACGCTGAACCAGCCGGAGAAGGTGCGCGACTGGGGCCTGCGCGCCCATTACTACGTGGCCACGGCAGCGAAGGCACTGGCCGCCGCGCACTACGGCAAGCCGGTCCGCCACTCGTACTTCGAGGGCTGCTCCAACGGCGGTCGCCAGGCCATGATGATGGCGCAGCGCTTTCCCGAGCTGTTCGACGGCATCGCCGCGGGTGCGCCCTCGCAGTTCTATCCCGAGATCCTGATGTGGCTCGCGTATTCGGGCAAGGTGCTCACGCCCGTGCAGGGACAGCCCTCCGTGCTGCCGCCGGCGAAGCTGCAGTTCCTGAGCCGTGCCTCGCATGCCGCCTGCGATGCGCAGGACGGGCTGGCCGATGGCCAGATCACCAACCCGCGCGTGTGCGGCTTCAAGCCCGATGCGCTGCGCTGCACGGCGGGCGACGGCCCCGACTGCCTGACCGACCCGCAGCTGGCCGCCGCACGCGCCATGTACGCCGGCATGCGCACCTCGCAAGGCGTGCAGCGCTACGCCGGCGTGATGCCCGGGTCCGAAGGCGTGTGGGATCCCCTGTTCGCCGACAACGGCCGCTACGGCCCCTTCATCGGCCACTACGTGTACTCACGCACCTCCCCGCCCTACGACTGGCGGCGCGACCTGAACTGGGACGACCAGTTCGACCACATCAAGCAGCTGATCACGCCGATCACCGCTGCCCCGAGCCCCGACCTCACCGCGTTCAAGGCGCGGGGCGGCAAGCTGATCCAGTTCCACGGCTGGAACGACCCGGTGGTCACGCCGCAGGGCTCGCCCGCGTACTACAACGCGCTGATCCAGTTCGAAAAGCTCAAGAACCTGCCGCGGGCGCAGTTCGACGCGGCCGTGAGCAACCTCACGGGTGCACAGGTGACGGCCGATTCGCTGGCGCTGGCTTCCACCGTGCGCGGCTACCACCGCCTGTTCATGCTGCCCGACGTGGGGCATTGCCGCGGCGGAACCGGCCCCGAGGCCATCGGCGGCGGCTTCACCGAGCCCGCCAAGGCACAACGCACGGCCGAATCGCACGTGATCAATGCGCTGGCTCGCTGGGTGGAGGAAGGCCGCGCGCCCGAGCAGATCGTGGCGACCAAGTACAACGAAGCCGGCGCGATCACGCGGCAACGGCCGATCTGCGCTTATCCGCAGGTCGCCGTCTACCGGGGCAGCGGCGACGTGAACGCGGCGAGCAGCTTCACCTGCGCCACCGCCTCGGCCGACCAGCTCCCCACCGATGCCGCCGACCTGCTGATCCTGCGCAATTCGCTGCGCCAGCGCGACGTGCTCGGGCCGCGCCGCTGATCGTCACAAGGCCTCCCACTCCGGGATGCAGTGGCGCGCCAGCGCGGTGATCCAGTACGGCTCCTTCGGGTCGAACGCGACGCCGAAGGCGGGGCTCACCAGGAAGCCGGCGCGCTCGAAGGCGTCGGGGTCCTGCGTGCGGATGAAGGCGGCCAGCGCCTCGAAGGGCACGGCCACGTTGCCGATCACCAGCACCCGCGCTTCGCGCGTGATCTCCTCCAGCCGGCCGCAGTCCTGGAAGCGGTAGACGACGTCGCCGTAATCGAGCTCGTTCAGGCCTACGCCGTTGCGCCCGCTGCGCCACGGCGTGCCGCGCGCCCGCCGCACGTCCTCGCTGGAGACCGAGAACGCGGTGTCGTCGACCTGCTCGAACGGCTGCAGCTTCACCCGGCCTTGGGACTTGCGGGCACGTCGAAGGAGCCGAACAGCTGCTGCGGCGAGCGGCTCTCCGGCAACACGTACACGAACGCGCCGTTCTTCAGCACCGTGGGCTTGAGCACCCCGTTGTAGAACGCGTGCGGCACGTTGACGCAGCCGTTGGAGATGCGGTTATCGTCGATGCCGGCGGAGGCGAGCCGCTCGGGGCGGCTTTCGTTCTTGACATTGCGCAGGCGGTGCATGGACACGGCGGAGTTGTAGTCGATCCAGATGATGTCCTCGCCGTGGTTGTTCTTCCCGGGCAGCGCCAGGAAGCGCCCGGCCGGCGTCGTCTTCTCTTCTTCCTTCAGCTGCGAAATCGGCTTGTTGCCCACGCCCGGCGCGGTGTGGTCGCCGATCGCCTTGCCAAGCAGCACCGTGGCGCTGCTCTTGAGCTTGCCGTTCGGTTCGAACACGTACATCTGCGCGTTCTTCTTGTCGATGACCACGAAGGCCTTCTTCTTCGCATTGCGCGTGTACGACACCCAGTTCGCCACGTGCACCACCTCCGGCGACGCGGTCACCTTGCCGAAGTCCGCCAGAGGGCCGGGAGCCTGCGGCTCGGCTTCCTTCCTGGCCACCGTCTTCTTGCCAGACTTGGCAGCAGCGACGGGCTTGCCGGCGGACTTGTTCGCCGAGGCGGCCGCCTTCGAGCTTTGCGCCTTGCCCTTGTCCACCTTCTTCGGCTTCGCGGGCGCGCTGACGGCGGGCTTGGCCGGTTCGTCCTGCGCCTCGGTCTCGGCAGCGAAGAGCGGCGTGATCGCCAATGCCAGCCCCAGCAGCAGGCTGTTGCGCAAGGCAGCGATCAGCGGGAGGGGCCTTCCGGCGGGATGGTGCGGGGCTGAGGCTTGCATCCGCCCAGCTTAGGGCGACGGCAGCAAGGCAGAGTGCGTCCGGCGCGACCGCGTTCGTAGGAAACGCGCGGTTCGCGCCGACGGCGAGGAACTACCTAGCGCGACGCCTGCGCCAGCTGTGCCACCAGCTGCTTCGCCGCTTTCGCGGTCGCACCCTTGCCCGTGATGGCCAGCGCCGGCGGGCTTTGCAGCATCCGTGCGAACACCGCGCGCACTTCGTCCTCGCGGATCGTGTCGATCATCGCCAGCGTCTCGTCGGTCGGCGTCACCGCGCCGCGGATGAACAGCTCCTCCACCGCCCGCTCCATCACGGGGTAGCTGCGCTCCGACGAGCGCACGCGCGAGACCGCCAGCTGGTTCTTGGCGCGCTCCAGGTGCACCGGAGCGATGTGGCCGGCGTGCTCGCGCAGCAGCGTGCCCGTGGCGTTCATCAGCTGCTCCAGCTTGTCGGGCGTGGTGACGGCATGGACCACGAAGTTGGACCACACGTCGCCGCTGTCGGTGCTCGCATCGGTGGAGTACGCGAGGCCCAGGCGCTCCCGCACGGTGTCCACCAGCGGGGCCGACATGCCGCCGCCGAACAGGATGGCGGCCACCGAGGCGACCAGCCGCCAACGCGGCTCCTGCAGTTCCGCGGCGTCCGCGGGTGCAAGCGGCCAGGCGAGGTTGACGAACACCTGCGACACCTGGCTGAAGCGCCGTGCCATGACGGTGCCGACGTAGGGCGTCGCCGCAGCGGCAGGGTTCTGCGGGTCGCTGCCGGCCGGCATGCCGGCAAAGAGTTCCGCCGCGCGCGCAAGGAAGGCGTCGACGTCGAAATTGCCCGCTGCAGCCACCACAGTGTTGCCCGGCCGGTAATGCGAGCGGACGTGCGCCACGAGGTCGTCGCGCGTGAAGCGCTCGATGTTTTCCACCGTGCCGATCACCGGCATGCCCATCGGATGCGCGCCGAAGATCGCGCGGTCCAGGAGTTCGCTGGAGCTTTCCTGCGGGTCCTCGAAGTACTCGATGGCCTCCTGCCGGATCACGTCCAGTTCGCGCTGCAATTCGACCGGCGGGAACGTGCTGTTCAGGACGATGTCGGCCGTCATCTCCAGGAATTGCTGCGCGTGCCGGCCGAGGCCGCTCATGAAGTAGCCGGTGGTGTCCTTGCTGGTGAAGGCGTTGACGTCGGCGCCCAGGCGCTCGGCGTCGAGGTTGATCTCCTGCACCGAACGCGTGGCGGTGCCCTTGAAGGCCATGTGTTCCAGCACGTGGCTGATGCCGTTGCTCTCGGGCGTTTCGTTGCGCGAGCCGACGCGCAGGAACACGCCGACGCTGGCGCTCTGCACGTGCGGCAGCGGGATGGCGAGCAGCCGCACGCCGTTGGCAAGGGTCTGGACGGTGGTCTGGCGGATCACTGGGTGCGTTGCGGGTCGGAGTAAGGCAGCAGGGCCTTGGCTGCATCGATGCGCAGGTGCAGGGCGACCGTGCTGTCGTTCATGATGTCGAGGAGGAAGCGGCGGGGATCCGATGACTCCCTCTCGCCACTGCCCTCACCCCTGCCCTCTCCCGCAGGCGGGAGAGGGAGCGAAGAAAGTCGCTGCAGTGCACGCTGGAAGTCCTGCGGCTTCGCACTGGCGATGCGTGACAACAGTTCGGCCTGGGCGTCGGCGCCGGGTGGCAGGTCCAGGCACGCGTCCTCGGAGAACAGCGCCGCGAGGTCGGGCGCAAGGAAGGCGGACCAGCGCTCCGGGGCCGCTTCGCGAGGCGGCAAGGTGGCGAGCTCCGGGTCATCGGACGCGCAGGCGGCGATGCGGATGCGTTCGGGCGCAACCGCGGCCAGGTAGCGTCGGCGCAGGCCTGCGAGAAATGCGAGGGCGTCGTCGCGGCCGACGGGCTCGGCCAGCGAGAACCACAGCTGGTGCGCATCGGTGCCGTTCACGGCGATGGCGGGTGCGGGCAGGTCCAGGTCGGCCTGCACGCCTTGCCAGGCGGCGGACAGCGCCGGCCAGCCTGCCGGGCCGGCCACTTCCAGCTTCATCGCCCGCACCCGGCCGTCGGCGGGAGGGACGAAGAGACGCTGCAATTCGGCTTGGAGTCTGGTCATGGGTGGCGCAAGGCGCGCCGGAACTCCGGCGCGCAGCAGACTTTAGCCGACAGTCGGGCACGGCGGCCTGCCCGGCCGCCCGCGGCGCTCAGTAGCGGTACGGGTTGTGCGGGGCGCGGTCGAAGCGGTTCGGCACGCCGTCCCGGTCGCGGTCGCCATAGCCGCCACGGCGGCTGTTGTCGTAGCGGTCGTAGCGGTTCGGGATGCCGTCGCGGTCCGCATCGCCCCAGGGGCCGCGGCGCGAAACGCGGGGCTCCTGGTAGTAGTAGACGCCGCTCGGGTAGGTGTAGACCGGCGCCGGCTGCACATAGACGGGCGCGGGCTGCACGTAGCCGTACGAGGGCTGGATCCCGATGGAGAAGTAGACGTCGGAGCGCGCGTGCGCGGTGCCGGCAGCCAGCGCGGCGACGGCGACCGCGGCGGCCAGAAGGGGCTTGGTGCTGAAGAGACGGTGCATGGAAGGCTCCTCGTTGAAGGTGTGAGGATGGTGCGCCCACATGTCTGAACCGAAGCTGAACGGCAGGTAAACGATCGAAGCAGGGTGTTGCCTGTCTTTTTGCCGCTACTCGACAGGTGCGGGCGCTGGCAGCGCCGTCAGCCGCGCTGCTTGCGGCGGGTGTCCAGGTACCAGGCCAGCAGCGGCAGCAGCAACACCGAGCCGGGCAGCGCCCAGATGAACAGGTAAGGGCTGACCGAGGAGGCCGAGCGGACCATCAGCTTGAGCTTCTGCTTGTCCTCGGGCGTCCACTTGCCGCCCCGGCGTTGCTTCATGAGCAGCGGCCAGGCGCCCCGCATCATCGCGAGCTCGTCGCGAAAGCGCAGGCGCTCGCGGTTGTTGCCGGCCAGGAAGGAACAGAACCACACCGGCGCGCCCTTGAGCTTCACCTGGAAGTGCTTGGTGGTGTTCGGGTCGAAGCCGGTGTCCTGCTCCGGTGGCTTCGCCCGGTTCCAGAAAGGGATGCGCATGCGCCGAGGATACGGCGCGGCCTGGCCGGCGACAATCCGCCGGACGACGGATGCGGGGACTTTGTCGGGGTGCGCTGGCGCGCAACCCGACCTATGGGGGTGGGGTCAGAAACGCACCTGGTCCGCGCCCTTGAGCTGCAGGATCTCGCGCGCTTCGGCCGGCGTGGCCACCTGCAGCCCGAGGCCGTCGAGGATCTTGCGCACGTTGCGCACCTGCGCGGCGTTGCTCTCGGCCAGCGTGCCGCGACCGAGCCACAGGCTGTCTTCCAGGCCGACGCGCACGTTGCCGCCCATGCCGGCGGCGAGGGCGGCGATCGTCATCTGGTGGCGCCCAGCCCCGAGCACGGACCACTGGTAGTCGGCGCCGAAAAGGCGGTCCGCGGTGCGTCGCATGTGCGACACGTCCTCCGGGTGCGTGCCGATGCCGCCCAGGATGCCGAACACCGATTGCACGAAGAACGGCGGCTTGATCAGGCCGCGGTCGGCGAAGTGCGCCAGGTTGTACAGGTGGCCGATGTCGTAGCACTCCAGCTCGAAGCGCGTGCCGTTCTCGGCGCACCTGCCCAGTGCGTACTCGATGTCCTTGAAGGTGTTGCGGAAGAT
>DATAGN010000160.1:0-13938 GCA_036263715.1 Ramlibacter sp. | reverse complement strand
GCCTGCCGAACACACACCGACCACCGCCCTCGAACACCTTGGCAGGCGCGCCACGCGAGGCACTCCACCCGCTCCCACCCGCATGCGCGCATCCGGCCGACAGCAAGCTGATCATTTCCCGCGATACCTCGGCACACTGAGTTCGCCGCCACAACCCGGGTCTCAGCGCGTGGGGACGAAGCCTCGGCGCGCTGGCCTCGGCGTGTGACCGTCTGGTTCGAAGACGGTGGTCGATGCTTGTTCGGCAGGCCGAACAAGCATCGGCCGCCGGCACGACCCGGGAGGTCGCTTGAAAATGCCGGCGAGAGAGACGAAGCCAACGCGCAGAGACCCCACCAACACACCGTCGTGCAGGAAAACCCGAATGCTGCGATAATTGCGGACTCGCTGCTTCACGGCAGTTTTTTTCGCGCATCGCCTTCTCGCCACCGGCCCGCTCGCACGAGCAATGACAAGGGCCACACAGGACGCAAGACCTGTGACGTCGTTGGAATGGTTGATGTTTACCAACCATTGCAATGACGGCGCACCCGCTGTGGTGACGCCGCGTGGACTATTCATGACTGAAAACCAAGACATCTCCCTGGCCGTGGGCCAGGACATCGCCGTGGCCGTGGCCCCGGAAACCACCGTGGCAGCCGCCCCCGTGGAAAACGGCTTCGCGCTGCTGGGCCTCGCGCCCGAGCTGCTGGCCGCCGTGGCCGACCTGGGCTTCACCCAGCCGACCCCCGTGCAGCAGCAGGCCATCGGCCAAGCCATGCGCCAGGACGCCACCGGCGCCGACGCCTTCAACGACCTGATGGTCTCCAGCCAGACCGGCAGCGGCAAGACCGCGGCCTTCCTGCTGCCCGTGCTGCACACGCTGATCCAGCAGAAGGCCGACGAGATCGCGGCCGAGCGCAAGGCGCGCGAGGAAGCGGCGGCCCGCGGCGATGGCGCCAAGAGCGCGCGCAAGAACCCGCTGAACCCGCGCCACTTCAAGGCCGCCATCCCCGGCGCCCTGATCCTGTGCCCGACGCGCGAACTCGCCCAGCAGGTCGCGGCCGACGCGATCGACCTGGTCAAGCACACGCGAGGCCTGCGCATCGCCAATGTGGTGGGCGGCATGCCTTACCAGATGCAGATCGCACGCCTGCAGAACGCCGACCTCGTGGTCGCCACGCCCGGCCGCCTGCTGGACCTGCAGCGCTCGGGCCAGATCCAGCTGGACAAGGTGCAGTTCCTCGTCGTCGACGAAGCGGACCGCATGCTGGACCTCGGCTTCGCCGAGGACCTGGCCGAAGTGCACCAGCTGACCGCCAACCGCGGCCAGACCATGATGTTCAGCGCCACCTTCGCGCCGCGCATCCAGCAGCTCGCCCACCGCGTCATGCGCCAGCCCCGCCGCATCCAGGTGGACTCGTTCCAGGAAAAGCACGCCAACATCGAGCAGAAGCTGTTCTGGGTGGACAACCAGCAGCACAAGCGCGCGCTGCTGGACCACTGGCTGCGTGACGCGAAGCTGGACCAGGCGATCGTTTTCGCCAGCACCAAGGTCGAATGCGACAGCCTGGCCGAAGACCTGCAGCAGGGCGGCTTCGCGGCCGTCGCGCTGCACGGGGACCTGTCGCAGGGCCTGCGCAACCGGCGCCTGATGGCGCTGCGCCGCGGCCAGATCCAGATCCTGGTGGCCACCGACGTCGCCGCGCGCGGCATCGACGTGCCGACGATCACCCACGTGTTCAACTACGGGCTGCCGATGAAGAGCGAGGACTACACGCACCGCATCGGCCGCACCGGCCGCGCGGGCCGCGATGGCCTGGCGGTGACGTTCGCGGAGATCCGCGACCGTCGCAAGATCGGCGACATCGAGCACTACAGCAAGCAGCGCTTCACCGCCGAGACCATCCCCGGCCTGGAGCCCAAGCAGCGCTTCGACGCGCCGCGTCCGGCCCGTGCCGGCTTCGGTGGCAAGCCGGCTCGCCCCGGTGACCGTCGGAGCGCCGGCGGCAGCAACGGCTACGGCAAGCAGCCCGGCTTCGGCGCCAAGAGCTTCGGCGGCCCCCGCGAAGGTGGCCGCAGCACGGGCAACGGTGGCGGTTACGCCTCCCGCGACCGCGGCTTCGGTGACCGCGGTGGCAACGGGTTCGACCGCGGCTTCGCGGATCGCGCCCGCACGGCGCGCTGAGCGCCTGCTAACGGAGAGCGGCCCCCACGGGCCGCTTTTTTTATGGGCCCACGCCGGCGGCGCGATCGTTTTGTCGCCAAACTCCATCCGTGAGCAAGACCAAAGACGTTCCCGCAGCGCCGCTGCACCCGCTGCTGATGGGAAGCTCGGCGCACGTCGGCGCCGCCGCCAGCGAGACGGGCCGGCTGCTGCTGTCCACCGACTGGGCCGCCACGCCGCTCGGGCCGATGGAGCACTGGCCGCAGGCCCTGCGCATCGCGACCAGCATCTGCCTGAGTTCGCGCTTTCCCATGTTCGTGTGGTGGGGCGACGAGGCGATCAACATCTACAACGACGCCTACGCTCCGATCCTGGGCAAGCGGCACCCCGAGGCCTTCGGTGCGCCGGCGCAGCGAACCTGGGCGGACATCTGGCACATCGTGGGCGCGCAGCGTGAAGCAGTGATGCGGCGCGGGGAGGCGACATGGAACGAACGCGTGCTGCTCGTCATGGAGCGCAACGGCTTTCCTGAAGACACCTGGTTCACCTGGTCGTACAGCCCCATCCACGACGACAACGGCGACATCGTCGGGATGTTCTGCGCATGCTCGGAGGAAACCGGCCGGGTGAACGCGGAGCGCGAGCGCGACCGGCTGGTGCGCGAGGCGCAGGACAGCGCGCGGACGCTGCACACCTGGTTTAACAACGCGCCGGGTTTCGTGGCCCTGCTGCGCGGCCCCGACTCCGTCTTCGAGATGGTGAACGAGGCCTACTACCAGCTGGTGGGCCACCGCCGCCTGGAGGGGCGGCCGGTCGCCGAGGCGCTGCCGGAGTTCAGCGGCCAGGGTTATTTCGAACTGCTGCGTCGGGTGTACGAAACCGGCGAGGCCTTCGTCGGCCGCGGCATGCGGGCGATGGTCCAGCGCACCATGGGCGCGCCGCTGGTGGAGCGCTACGTCGATTTCATCTACCAGCCGGTGCGCGATGCGGACGGCAAGGTCACCGGCATCTTCGCGCAGGGCCACGATGTCACCGACCAGGTGAATGCGACGCGCGCGCTGGAAGACGCGAACCAGCGCAAGGACGAATTCCTGGCGACGCTCGCGCACGAACTGCGCAATCCGCTGGCGCCGATCCGCCAGGCGGCGCTGGTGGCCAAGGCGAGCCCGGACCCCAAGCGGCAGGACTGGGCGCTCGGCGTCATCGAGCGGCAGGTGGGCCACATGGCGCGCCTGCTGGACGACCTGCTGGATGTGTCGCGCATCTCGCGCGGCAAGCTCGAACTGCGTCTCGAGCGCGCGGACCTCAAGACCATCGTCGACGCCGCGCTGGAGACCGCGTGGCCCTTGATGGAAGCCAAGAAGCACAGCCTGCAGGTGCAGCTGCCCGCCGAGCCCGTGGTCCTGGTGGCGGACCCGGTGCGTATCGCGCAGGTGCTCTCCAACCTGCTGTCCAACGCGGCGAAGTACACCGATGCGGGCGGCAGCGTGAGCCTGGTCGCCGAAGTCGATGCCGGCCAGGTGCACCTGCACGTGCGCGATACGGGCATCGGCCTGACGCAGGAACACCTGGACGAGATCTTCGCGCTGTTCTCGCAGGTCACGACGGCCATGGACCGGTCGCAGGGCGGCCTGGGCATCGGCCTGGCGCTCAGCCGCGGCCTGGTGCAGCTGCACGGCGGGACCCTGCGCGCCAGCAGCAAGGGCCTGGGGCAGGGCGCCGAGTTCACGGTGTGCCTGCCGCTGGCGGACGGCACCGGACACCCGCCCGACGAGGCGGAGCCGGCGGCGCCGGTCGAGCCACCTGTCGCCTCGCGCCGCAGCGTGCTCGTGGCCGACGACAACGCGGATGCACTGATGACGCTGGAGGTCCTGCTGGACATGCATGGCTATGCCGTGCACACCGCAGGCGACGGCGAGCAGGCGCTGCGCGAGGCGCAGAGGGTGCGCCCGGACGTGGCGGTCCTCGACATCGGCATGCCGGGCCTCACGGGGCACGAAGTCGCGCGGCGCATCCGGGCCGAACCCTGGGGCGCGGACATGGTGCTGATCGCGCTGACCGGCTGGGGCCAGGAGCAGGACCAGCAGCAGGCGCGCGAGGCCGGCTTCGACCACCACTGCACGAAGCCCGTGGACCTGGCGCAGCTGCTGCCGCTGCTCGTGCCGAGGGCCGAGCCGCGCTGAAGGTTCAGGCCGCCACGACGGGGCGGCTTCCGGTCTCGGGCCACTGCCGCTTGACGAACACCCAGGCCACGAGGCCGACGCACATCATCAGGAACGAGGTGATGGCGAGCAGGCGCGTCGAGTGCATCACCAGCGGCGCGATCACGCCGGCCACCAGCCCGTTGGCGGCCGAGCCGATGAAGGCCTGCAGCGACGAGGCCATGCCGCGCCGCTCGGGGTACAGGTCCAGCACCAGCAGCGTCACCACCGGCACCATCAGCGCCCAGCCGAAGGAGAAGACGGCGATCGGCAGCAGCGCCCAGGACGCGCGCGCCGGAAACAGCAGGTTGGCAACCACGTTCACGATCGACACCAGCACCATCACGATGAAGCCGTAGCGGATCTGCTGCTTCGGCTGGATCCTGCCGGCCAGGCGGCCGCTGGCGAACGAGCCCAGCATGATGCCGCCGATGCTCAGGAGGAAGAACCAGAAGAACTGGGTGGGCGCCAGCTGCAGGTGTTCGCCCAGGAAAGCGGGTGCCGACAGCACGTAGAGGAACATGCCGTTGAAGGGGATCCCGCTGGCCAGTGCCAGCAGCAGGAAGCGCGGGCTGGCGCCCAGTTGCCAGTAGCCGCGCATCAGGTTGCGCACGTTGAAGGCCTGCCGCTGGTCCACGTGCAGCGTTTCGGGCAGCAGGCGCCAGTTGGCGATCAACAGGCCCACGCCGATGGCCGTGAGGAACCAGAAGATGCTGTGCCAGCCCGCGTGCGCGAACAGCCAGCCGCCGATCACCGGTGCGATGGCGGGCGCCACGCCGAAGAAGATGGTGACCTGGCTCATCACCTTCTGCGCCTGCTCGGGCGGGAACATGTCGCGGATCACCGCGCGCGAGACGACCCAGCCCGCGCCCGAGGAGAGGCCCTGGATCGCGCGGAAGAAGACCAGGGCGTGGATGCTTTCCGACAGTGCGCAGCCGATCGAGCCGAGCGTGAACACTGCGATGCCGACCAGCACCACCGGCCGCCGGCCGAAGCTGTCGGCAAGAGCACCGTGGAACAGGTTCATGAAGGCGAAGCCGAACAGGTACGCCGACAGCGTCTGCTGCATCTGCACCGGCGTCGCGCCGAGTGCCTGCCCGATGCCGGAGAACGCGGGGATGTAGGTGTCGATGGAGAACGGGCCGAGCATGCCGAGCAGGGCCAGCAGCACGGCAAGCGCCCAGCGCGGGGCGGTCCAGATCTTTTGGGCGTCGGGGTTCATGCAGTTCTTTGTCATCCCCGCGGAGGCGGGGATCCAGGGCTTCCAGAAAAGGGAAGGCGCGCCGCGGCGCGCCCGTTTGCCAGCCCTGGATTCCCGCTCCGCGGGAATGACGAACTCTATTCCGCTTCCAGCTTGTCCAGCATGTCCTTCGTCACCAGCACCACGCCGTTGTCGGTGCGGAAGAAGCGGCGCTGGTCCGCCGCCGCGTCCTCGCCGATCACCATGCCTTCGGGCACCCGGCAGCCGCGGTCGATGACCACCTTGCGCAGGCGGCAACCGCGCCCGATCCGGGTGTCCGGCATGATCACCGCCTCGCTGATGGTGCAACAGGCATCCACCCACACGCTGGAGAACAGCACCGAATGGCGGATGTTCGAGCCGATCACGATGCAGCCGCCGGAGATCAGCACGTTGGAGGTCTCGCCGTTGAGCCCATGCTCGTCCGGCACGAACTTCGCAGGCGGCAACTGCTCCTGGTAGGTCCACACCGGCCAGTCGCGGTCGTACAGGTTCAGCTCCGGCAGGTCGCTGGCGAGGTCCAGGTTCGCGGCCCAGAACGCATCCACCGTCCCCACGTCGCGCCAGTACGGCCGGTTGCGCATGGACGCCGGCACCGAGGACAGGTTCAGCGGGTGCGCCACCGCACCGCCATCCTTGACGATGCGCGGGATCAGGTTCTTGCCGAAGTCGTGCTCGGAGGAGTCGTCCGCCATGTCCTGTTCCAGCAACTGGTACAGGTACTCGGCGCCGAACACGTAGATGCCCATGCTGCCCAGCGCCCGGTCCGGCTTGCCGGGAATGGACGGCGGGTCCTTCGGCTTTTCCAGGAAGTCGGTGATCTTGCGGTTCTCGTCCACGTGCATCACGCCCAGCGCGGTGGCTTCCATGCGCGGCACCTCGATGCAGCCGACGGTGACCTTGGCGCGGCTTTCCACGTGGTCCAGCAGCATCAGCGAATAGTCCTGCTTGTAGATGTGGTCGCCGGCCAGCACCAGGATGTACTCCGGGCCGTAGGCGCGCAGGATGTCGATGTTCTGCGAGATCGCATCGGCGGTGCCGCGGTACCAGAACGCCTCGTCCACGCGCTGCTGCGCCGGCAGCAGGTCGATGAACTCGTTCTGCTCGCCGCGCAGGAAGTTCCAGCCGCGCTGCAGGTGGCGCAGCAGGGAGTGCGACTTGTACTGGGTGAGCACGCCGATGCGGCGGATGCCCGAGTTGATGCAGTTCGACAGCGCGAAGTCGATGATGCGGAACTTGCCGCCGAAATACACCGCCGGCTTGGCCCGGCGGTCGGTCAGGTCGTACAGGCGCGAGCCGCGCCCGCCGGCCAGCACCAGCGCGATGGTTCGTTTGGGAAGCTCCCTCGCCAGCACCATCCGCTCCATCGCGGAATCCGTTGCCTGGCCGCCGATCGCTTCCAAGATGCTCATGTGTTCCTTCATGGCGTTGTTTCCCCCTGTAAGCCCGGCATCACTGTCGGTCAGGGGAAAGACGGGCCATGTAGGACGCAGCCGCCTTCCGGCGAGTGCCTCAGGCAGCGTTGTTGCCGTTGGCTTGTTCGGCGTCGCGGCGCTTGCGCGTGCGTTTCTGGACCAGGGCGGCGGTGCCCAGCCAGGCGGCGCCGATCACGACGAAGAGGATGAAGGTGTTGGCAAGATCGATCATCCCTGTTGGATGAGCGCGCCGCGCCGCGTTCGTAGGACGGATTCCCTTCTTCGCCTGCGCACGCTCGGGCCAGCCACGGGCGTGGTCTTCGGCGCTAGCATCCTCCCCGGCCCCCAGAACGGAGTCCGCCATGACCGTTGCCCGCCTGCGCCTCGTGTCCGTGCTGCTCGTCGCCGCCTTCGGCCTCGTTGCCGCCGCGGCGGCCGTGAGCCTGCTCGCCTTGCGTGATCCCTTCCTGGCCGGGGTGGTCACCCTGGCCGGGCTCTTCGGCGTGGCCGCCGGCGCCGCCACCTACGCGGCCGCCCGGCGCGACCCCGAAGAAGCCGGCTTGCCGGTGCCCGAGGCGGAGCCGGAGCTCCTGGCCGAAGACCTGTCGCCGGCGCCTCCCGTGGTGCCCCGCCGGCCGATCCGCGTCCAGGCCTTGCCGGTGGCCAACCTGCCTCCGGCCTACCTGGCGGCCGTCATGAACGGCACCCGGGCGCGGACGGCGGCCTTCAAGCAACAAGAGCGCCAGCTGCACTAGTTATCTCTTCACGGCGGCGCTGTCAATCGCCCATCGCGCGGCCCGGCGCGGCGGATGGACGGCCGAGCAGCCGCTACACTGCCGCGGCCGGTCCGCAAAGGCGTGCCGGAAGCCCAGGACCCAAGAGAGAGGACGGACGCCTTGAGCGTCGCACGCACGAGCGCTTCCCCCCAGCAGGACGAACTGCAGGCCGCACTGGCGGACTGCCGGCCGCTCCTGCGCCGCGCCGTGGCCTTCGCGGTGATCGGGTCGCTGCTCGTGCTCACTCCCAGCTGGTACATGCTGGAGGTGTACGACCGCGTCGTCGGCAGCCGCAGCACGCTGACGCTGGCGATGCTGACACTGCTGGTGCTGGGGGCCTATGCAGTCATGGAAGCGGTGGACTGGGCTTCCGGCATCCTGCTGCATCAGGCCGGCCTGCGCTTCGAGCGCAAGCTGGCGCCGCGCGCGTTCGAAGCCTGCTTCACCGGCAGCCTGAAGCGCATCCCGGTGGGCGGCGTGCAGCCGCTGCAGGACCTGCGCGTGCTGCGGGAGTTCTTCCCCAGCGCCGCGGTGCGCGCCATGATCGAAGGGCCGGTCGCCCTGCTGTTCCTGGTCCTCATGTACATGATGCACCCGCTGGTGGGCTGGGCGACGCTCGCCGCCGCGCTGGTGCAGGGCCTGGTGGCCTGGGGCAACGAGCGCGACACGCAGGCGTCGCTGCTGGCGGCCAACCGCGCCGCGCGCGAGGCGCAGCTCTATGCCGACGCTTCGCTGCGCAACACGCAGGTGATCGAGGCCATGGGCATGCTGCCCGCGATCCGCCGCCGCTGGCTGCAGCGCCAGGGCGAGTTCCTGCAGCACCAGGCCGTGGCCTCCGACCGCGCGGGTTCGTGGCAGGTGCTCTCGCGCTTCGTGCAGACCTCCATGAGCTCCGCCTTCCTGGGCATCGCGGCCTGGCTGCTGCTGCGCGGCGAGATGCAGGATGCGGCGCTGATGATCGTCGCCTCCATCATCGGGGGCCGCGTGCTGGCGCCGATCGTGACGGCCACCGCGCAGTGGCGCATGGTGGTCACCGCGCGCGACGCCTGGAAGCGCCTTGCGCAACTGCTCGCCGCGCTGCCGCCGCGGCCGCCCGCGATGCCGCTGCCGGCGCCGACCGGGCGCGTCGTTGCCGAGAACCTGATGGTCGCCGCGCCGGGGAGCAACACGCCGATCCTCAAGGGCGTGAGCTTCTCGCTGAACGCGGGCGAAGTGCTGGCGGTGGTCGGCCCCTCGGCGGCCGGCAAGACGACGCTGGCGCGCGCGCTGGTGGGCCTGTGGCCCTCGGCAGGCGGCAAGGCGCGCCTGGACGGCGTGGACGTGTTTTCCTGGGACCACCTGGAGCTCGGGCCGCACGTGGGCTACCTGCCGCAGGGGGTGGAGCTGTTCGACGGCAGCGTGGCCGACAACATCGCCCGGTTCGGCGAGGCGGACCGCGAGCGCGTCGAGGACGCGGCGCGGCGGGTGGGCCTGCACGAATTCATCCTGTCGCTGCCCCAGGGCTACGACACGGAAGTGGGCAGCGACGGCGCGCGCCTCTCGGGCGGACAGCGGCAGCGCCTGGCGCTGGCGCGCGCGCTCTATGGCAAGCCGGTGTTCGTGGTGCTCGACGAACCCAACGCGAGCCTCGACGAGGCGGGTGACGCGGCGCTGGCGCAGGCCATCGCCACGGCCAAGGCGCGCGGCACCACCTTCGTGATCATGACCCACCGCACCTCGGTGCTGGCGGTCAGCGACAAGATGCTGGTGCTGGCGGACGGCCAGGCGCAGGCCTTCGGCCCGCGCGACCAGGTGCTGCAGGCGCTGAAGCAGCGCGCGCAGCAAGGCGGCGCGGCGCCCGCGCGGGCGGCCGGCGCCCGGCCCGCGGGGCCCAGCGGCGTCGCCCCGCTGGAGCCGAGCGCATGACGGTCCAGGGCCAGGGCGCCCAGCAGCGGCTGGGCTCGTTGTTGTGGTCGCTGCGGCGCGAGTTCCTGGCGGCCGCGGCGTTCAGCGGCGTGGCCAACCTGCTGCTGCTCACGCCCACCATCTACATGCTGCAGGTGTACGACCGCGTGCTGGTCAGCCTGAGCGAACTGACGCTGCTGGCCGTCTCGCTGATCGCGCTGTTCTTCTTCGGCGTGCTCGGTTTCGCCGAGTGGATCCGCGGCCGCGTGCTGGTGCGCGCCGGCCTGCGGCTCGATCGACTGCTCGGCGCGCGCGTGTTCGACGCGAGCTTCGAGGCCTCGCTGCAACAGGGCGGCCACAGTCCCGCCCGGGCGTTCTCCGACGTGCTGCTGGTGCGCCAGTTCCTCACCGGACCGGGCCTGTTCGCCTTCTTCGACGCGCCCTGGGTGCCGATCTACCTGGCGGTGTGCTTCTTCCTGCATCCGCTGCTGGGTGTCGCCGCCGTGGTGTTCGCCTGCATCCAGCTGCTGCTGGCCTGGCTGGGACACCGCTCGAGCGCCGAGCCGGCGGACGCCGCGCAGCGTGCCGTGGGCGAGGCCAATGCCTTCCTGCAGGCCAAGCTGCGCAACGCGGAGACGATCGAGTCCATGGGCATGCTGGCCGGATTGCGCCGGCGGTGGCAGGCGCGCCAGGACAGGGCGATCACCGCGGACACGCTGTCGGTCGGCAAGTCGCAGCGCATGATGGCGATCAGCAAGTTCGCCCGCTACACGCAGCAGTCGCTGACGCTCGCCACCGGCGCGCTGCTGGTGATCGACGGGCAGCTGACCGCCGGCGCGATGATCGCGTCCAACGTGCTCATGGCCCGCGCCCTCGCGCCCATCGACATGGTCGTCGGCCAGTGGCGCATCTTCATCGCCGCGCGAGCCGCCTACGGACGCCTGCAGTCGTTGCTGGACACCTATCCCGCGGCCGCGCCTTCGCAGCCGCGCAGCCGGCCCGCCGGCGCGATGCAGGTGCGGCAACTGGTGGCGACCGCGCCGGGGCGCGAAGCGCCGATCCTCAAGGGCATCGACGTCGACATCGCCGCCGGCCACACCGTCGTCGTGCTCGGCCCCTCCGGCTCCGGCAAGTCCACCCTGGCGCGCTGCCTGCTCGGCATCTGGCCGCATGCCAAGGGCGAGGTGCTGCTCGATGGCGAGCCCGTGGGGAGCTGGCCGCGCGAGGCGCTGGGCCCGCACGTGGGTTACCTGCCGCAGGACATCGAGCTGTTCGAAGGCAGCATCGCGGAGAACATCGCCCGCATGGGCGAGCCCGATTCCAAGGAAGTGATCACCGCCGCGCGGGCGACCGGCTTGCACGAAACCATCCTGCGCCTGCCGCGCGGGTACGACACGCCGATCGGCGACGCTGGCGGCCTGCTGTCCGGCGGGCAGCGGCAACGCCTGGCGCTGGCACGGGCGCTGTACGGCGACCCCGCGGTCGTCGTGCTCGACGAGCCGAACGCCAACCTCGACGACGCGGGCGAGCTCGCCCTGCGCCAGACGCTGCAGGACCTGCGCAAGCAGGGCCGCACCGTCGTCCTGATCACCCACCGCCTGCCCGCGCTGCAGCTCGCCGACCGCGTGCTGGTGCTGCGCGAGGGCAGCGTGGCCGCGTACGGTCCGCCCTCGGTGGTGCTGCCTGCGCTGCAGCCCACCGGCGGCGTGCCGCGGCCCGCCTGAGCGCGAACACCTTCGAGAGCATTTCCATGGCCCTCCTGCAATTCCCCCGTAGCAAGGCGCGTCCCGCGCAAGAGCCGGTGCCGGGCGAACCCGCAGTCGACGCCGGCGGCGAGAACACCGTGCCCGACGACGCGCGCGGCGCGATGCG
Organism: Ramlibacter sp.; assembly: GCA_036263715.1. GTDB lineage: Bacteria > Pseudomonadota > Gammaproteobacteria > Burkholderiales > Burkholderiaceae_C > Ramlibacter. Next base: position 2,404 of record DATAGN010000160.1, on the reverse strand, counting down.
CTTCGGCCTGGTCGCGCTGGTGCTCGGCTTCGGCGGCTTCCTGCTGTGGGCCGCGATGGCGCCGCTCGATGAAGGCGTGGTCGCGCCCGGCAACGTCTCGATCGACACGCGGCGCAAGACCGTGCAGCACCTGAGTGGCGGCATCGTGCGCGAGCTGCTGGTGCGCGAAGGCCAGATGGTGCGCGAAGGCGAGCCGATCCTGCGCCTGGATGCGGCGACTTCGCGCGCGACCTACGAGGCATCGCGCCAGCGCTACCTGGGCCTGCGCGCGATGGAGTCGCGCCTGCGCGCCGAGCAGGTCAACGCCGCCACCACGATCAACTGGCACCCGGACCTGGCCGCAGCCGCCAAGGACCCCCTGGTGCGCCAGCACATGGACACGCAGCAGCAGCTGGCCGCCTCGCGCCGCGCGTCGCTGCAGGCGGACCTGCAGGCGATCCAGGAAACGATCGCCGGCCAGGAAGGCCTGATCGTCTCGTACCGCTCGATGACCGAGAGCCGCCGCAGCCAGCTCGCGCTGCTGCAGGACGAACTGAAGAACACCCGCGAGCTGGTGCAGGACGGCTACGCGCCGCGCAACCGCCAGCTGGAACTGGAGCGCAATGTCGCCGAAGCGAATGCGTCGCTGGCGGAGCTGCAGGGCAACATCGTGCGGGCGCAGCGCACGATCACCGAGCAGCGCCAGCGCGCCATTGCGCGGCAGCAGGAATACCGCAAGGACGTGGAGCAGCAGCTGGCCGACGTCTCGCGCGAAGTGATCTCCGAAGGCGAGAAGCTGCGCGCGGTGGAGAACGACCTCACGCGCACCGAGATCCGCTCGCCGGCCACCGGCCAGGTGGTGGGCCTGGCGATGCATACGGTGGGCGGCGTCGTGCAGGCCGGGCAGAAGCTGATGGACATCGTCCCGGGCAGCGACCCCCTGCTGCTGGAAGCGCGCGTGCCGCCGCAGTTCATCGATCGCGTGCGCGCCGGCTCGCCGGTGGACATCCGCTTCAACGCCTTCGCGCACTCGCCGCAGCTGGTGGTGGAGGGCAAGGTCACCTCGGTGTCGGGCGACCTGATCCAGGAAGGGCAGAACATCCCGCCGTACTACCTGGTGCGCGCCACCGTCACGCCCGAGGGCCTGAAGAAGCTGGGCAACCGGCAGCTGCAGCCCGGCATGCCGGCCGAAGTGGTGATCCGCACCGGCGACCGTTCGCTGCTCACGTACATCCTGCATCCGCTGACCAAGCGCATGGCCGCTTCGATGAAGGAGGAGTGAGTGGTCCGGCACGCGTCTCGCCTCCTCGTCCTCCTCGCGGTGGCTGCCGCCGGCAGCGCGCACGCGCTGAACCTCGCGGAAGCCTACCAGCGCGCGCAGGCGCGCGATCCGCAGGTGCGCGCCGCGCGCGCGGCGGCCGAGGCGACGCGCGAACGCATCCCGCAGGCGCGCTCGCAGCTGCTGCCGCAGGCGGTGCTGAACCTGCAGCGCACGCGCAACGACCTGCGCTCGCAGCAGCCCGGCTTCCAGGGGACCACGGTCAGCGAGCACCGCCATTACGACAGCGAGAACCACCAGCTGACGGTGCGGCAGCCGCTGTACAAGCCGCAGGCGACGGCGCAGCTGCGCCAGGCACGCGCGCTGGTCGAAGGCGGCGAGGCGACGCTGGAGCGCGAGGAACAGGCGCTGGTGATGCGCCTGACGCAGGCCTACCTGGAAGCGCTGCAGGCCGAGGAACAGCTGCGCCTGGTGGGTGTGCAGCGCGCCGCGTACACGGGGCAGCTGGAAGCCGCGCGTCGCGGCTTTGCCGGCGGCACCGGCATCCGCACCGACATCGACGAGGCGCAGGCGCGGCTGGACCTGAACGTGGCCGACGAACTCGGCGCGCGCCAGGCCGTGGAGTACACGCGCCGGCAGCTGGGCCTGATCATCGGCGAGCCGGTGACCTCGCTGTCGCCCGTGGCCGTCGACCGCATGCCGCTCGCGGTGCCGCAACCGGCGCGGCTGGAAGACTGGCTCGCGCGCGCCGAGGCGGCGAGCCCCGACATCCGCGCGGCCCAGGCGCAGCTCGCTGCCGCGCGCGAGGACGTACGGCGCGCCCAGGCCGGCCACCTGCCGACGCTGGATGCCATTGGGCAGATCAGCCGCAGCGACAGCGACAACCCCACGCGGGTGGACACCAAGTACAACCTCGCGTACATCGGCCTGCAGCTGAACGTGCCGCTGTACCAGGGCGGCCTGGTGTCATCCCAGGTGCGGCAAGCGCTCGCCGAAGTGGAGCGGCTGGAAAGCGTGGTCGACGCGACGCGGCAGGAGTTGTCGGTGCGCGTGCACCGCGAGTTCCGCGGCGTCACCGAAGGCATCGCGCGCGTGCGCGCGCTGGAGCAGGCCGTGCGCTCGGGCGAGCAGCTGGTGACCTCCAGC
>DATAGN010000159.1:0-1929 GCA_036263715.1 Ramlibacter sp. | reverse complement strand
GGCCGCGCCCTGGAGCGCGACCTCGAAGGCGACGCCGCCGCCTTCGGTGTTGTCGATGACCGTGCCGGTCACCGTGCCCATCTCTGACAGGCCAGTGAGCATCATGTCCAGCTCGAGTTCGTCGATCGGCGCCGCCAGCGGGCCGAGCTCGACGCGGAAGTTGCGGGTGACCGGCCCGCCCTGCCCGTCGATGGCATCGGTGGACGGCCGCGCGACGCGTTCGCGCAGCAGGCCTTCCACTTCCGAGGCATCGGGTGCGTCGGGGCGCGAGCCGCGGCGGTGCAGCACCTGCAGGCGCAGCACGTCGCCGGCCTGGAGCATCGCCTCCACGTCGTCGCGGTCGATCGGCCGCTCGCCCTTGCGCAGCAGGTCCAGCAGGTTCTCCTGCAGGTGCGTGAGCGCGGCGATCTCGGTGCACCCCAGCATCGCGGCGCTGCCCTTGATGGAGTGGACCGCGCGGAAGATCGCGTTCAGGTCGTCAGGGTGCGGCGCATCGACGTCCATGCGCAGCAGGATCGCCTCGACGTTGGCCAGGTGCTCCTGCGCCTCCTCGAAGAAGATCGTGCGGAAGGCGACCGGGTCGCCGAATCCGTTGGATGGCTGGAACATGGTCCCTCCCGCCTCAGATGAACTTGCCGACGATGTCCAGCATGCGCTGGGGATCGAAGGGCTTGGCCATCCAGCCGGTCGCGCCGGCCTCGCGGCCCTTCTGCTTGAGTTCCGGGCTGGCTTCCGTGGACAGCACGATCAGCGCCACCGGGTCGTAGTTGGGCAAGGTGCGCAGTTCGCGCACCAGCGTCACGCCGTCCATGCGCGGCATGTTGTGGTCGGTCACCACCAGGTCGAACACGCGCGTGCGGGCGAGTTCGAGGGCTTCCACGCCGTCGCCGGCCTCCGCCACTTCGTAGCCGGCGCCCTGCAGCACCGCGGCCACCATCGCGCGCATGGAGCGGGTGTCGTCCACCACCAGGATTGATTTGCTCATTTCTTGTTCGCTCCGGACTTCTCGCGCTTGCGACTGGAAGGAAGGAATTTGGCGATCACCTCGAGGAGGCGGTCCTCGTCGAGGGGCTTGGTCAGGTACTCGTCGCAGCCGGCCAGCGACCCGCGCAGCTTGTCGAAGGGCGAGCTGCGGCTGGTGAGCATCACCACCGCCGTCTTCTTCATCGCGTGCTTGTTGGCCTTGACCAGCTTGCACACCTGGTAGCCGTCGATGCCGGGCAGCACCACGTCGAGGAACACGCAGGTGTACTCGCGCGCGCCGGTCAGGCCCACCGCCTCCTCGCCGCTTTCCGCGAAGTCCACCTCGAAGTGGAAGGGCGCGAGCTTGGCCTTCATGAACATGCGCACCGAGGCGTTGTCGTCGACCACCAGCACGGTGTCGGACATGGCGCGCTTTTGCACCGCCGCATCGTCCAGCGCCGGCGGCGCGCTGCCGCCGGAGGTGCGGCCCGCCGCGCTGGCCGACAGGTTCCTGCCCAGGGGCAGCGTGCCGTCCTCGTCGCGCGGGGCCGGCGTGGCGGTCATCACCGTTTCCTCCAGCGCCTGCAGCAGGCGCGCCCACTGCAGCGGACGCGGCAGCACCGGGAAGCCGAGCGTCTCGGCCTCGGCCGACGAGCCGATCAGCACGGCCGGCAGGTTGGCACGGCGCGAGAGCGTCTTGAATTCGTTGAGCGCGTCGGCGTTCTCGATGTCGACCAGGTAGATGTCGGCCGAGCCGCTCACGGTGGATGCAGGATCGAACTGCACGAATCCGGGATCGCGCCGCGCCGCCAGGGCGAAGATGCTGGCCAGCATCGAGCGCTCCACCGGGTTGAAGCCGATCACGTCGACCAGGTATTGTTCATTCAGGTTCACGTTGGGCACCTCTGGCCGAGTCGGCCGAGTACGGCATCCGCATCGGCAAGCCGTGCGTCCACTTGTTTTGCA
>DATAGN010000158.1:0-1513 GCA_036263715.1 Ramlibacter sp. | reverse complement strand
GGATGAGGTCGTCGTCCTCCGGCAAGTCGTGCCGCAACAGCCGCGCCAGCGCTTCCTTGCTGACCTGCTGCGTCACCGGCGCCAGCGACGCCAGCCGGGTGCAGAGCTTCTGCGCCGCCGCTTCGATGGCGTCGGGCGCGACGACCTCGACGACGTAGCCGCAAGACGCCGCCTCTTCCGCGCCCACCATGTCGGCGAGCAACAGCAGGCGCTGCACCCGCGGCCGCCCGAAGGCAGCCACCAGGCTCGCCAAGTTCGACATCGACAGGCAATTGCCGAGCGTGCGCGCGATCGGCACGCCGAACTTGCTGCCCGGAGTCGCCAGCCGGAAGTCGCACGTGCTCGCGATCGCCAGCCCGCCGCCGATGCACCAGCCCTGCACCACCGCGACGGTGGGCATGGGCAGGCTGGCCAGCAGCTGCATGGTGCCGTCGATCTGGCGCTCGTAGGCGATGCCGCGCTGGCCGTCGAAATCCTGGAACTGCGCGATGTCGGTGCCGGCCACGAAGGCCTCGCCGCCCGCGCCCTGCAGGCGCACGACGCGCACCTTGCGGTCCTCGCGCAGCTGCTCGCAGATCTCGCGCAGTCGCTCGTACATCCCCCAGGTCATCGCATTGCGTGCCTCGGGGCGATCGAATGTGACCGAGGCGACCTGGCCCTCGATCGCCAGGTGCACCGTGCCTTCTGCGCTCAAGCGTCCCCCTTCACGCCGGCCTGCTTGATCACGCGGCCCCACTTCTCGAGCTCGGCGTGCATGAACTGCGCCATCTTCTCGGTGGAACCGCCGCCCTCTTCCGCGCCGGAGGCTTCGAGCTTCTCCATCACGTCGGGCATGACGAGCGCCTTGTTCACGTCCTCGTTGATGCGCCTGGCCAGCGCCGGCGCCATCTTGCCCGGACCGACCAGGCCGTACCACGTGGTGGCTTCGAAGCCGGGGAAGCCGGACTCTGCCATCGTGGGAACGTTGGGGTGGCCCGACGCGCGCTTCTGGCGCGTCTGCGCGATGGCGATGGCCTTGCCGTTCTTCACGTGCGGCGTGGCCGCCGTCATCGTGTCGAAGCTGTATTGCACCTGGCCGCCGATCAGGTCGGTCAGCATCGGGCCGGAGCCCTTGTACGGCACGTGGATCGCCTTCACGCCCGCCTGCAGCATGAACATCTCCAGCGCGAGGTGCTGGGCCGAGCCGTTGCCGGCGGAGCCGAAGGAGATCTTGCCCGGGTTGGCTTTGCACAGCGCGACCAGGTCGCGCACCGTCTTGGCCGGCTGCATGCCGCCGCAGATCAGCAGGTTGGGCGTGACGCCCACCATGGCGATCGGCTGGAAGTCCTTCTCGGCGTCGTAGTTCAGCTTCTGCAGGTGCGGAACGATCGCGTGGCTGTTGATGTGCGCCATGTGCAGCACCGTGCCGTCACCGGGTTGCTTGGAGACGTAGTCGGCCGCGATGGAGCCCGACGCGCCCGCGCGGTTCTCCACGATCACCTGCGTCTTCCACATCTCGCCCAGCTTCTGGCCG
>DATAGN010000157.1:0-8070 GCA_036263715.1 Ramlibacter sp. | reverse complement strand
ACCGCGCCGATCAGCAGCACCAGCAGCGACAGCACCGTGGCGAACACGGGCCGGCGGATGGAAATCTCGGGCAATTGCATGGAAGCCTCCTGGGGCTTTAGCCCGCGTTGGGCACGCGGCGCGCGGGCGCCGCCGGCGTGGGCGCGGGTGCCGCACCCCTGGCGCCGGCACCGCTGCGTGCCGCCCCGGCGGAAGCGTGAACGGCGCAGGGGTTGCCCGCCTGCACGTTCTCGGTCGGCGCGGACAGCGGCCGCGTCGGCGGACCACCGGCCACGGCCGGCCCGGCGGCGCCGCTGCCGCCCTTGCCGCCGAGGTCCAGCACGCGCACGGCCATGCCGTCCTTCTGCACGCGCTGCTGGCCGGCGGTGACGACCATGTCGCCGGGCATCAGGCCTTCGGTGATCTCCACCTTGCCCGGCTGGCGCGTGCCGACCTTCACTTCCACGCGCTGGGCGATGCGGGTCTCGGGGTTCGGGCCCTCCACCAGCTTGATCACGAACTGGCGGCCGCCCTGCGGCACGATCGCCTCCTCGGGAATCACCCGCGCCTCGTCGCGGACGCCGAACACCGGCGTCACGCGGGCGAACATGCCGGGGCGCAGGGCCAGCTGGCGGTTGTCGATGCAGCCGCGGATGCCCACGGAGCGCCCGTTGGCGTCCACCAGCGGGTCGATCGCGTGCACGATGGCCGCGAAGCGGCGGCCCGGCAGCGCATCCACTTCCACCAGTGCGGTCTGGCCGGGGCGCACCTTGGTCTGGAAGCGCTCGGGCAGCCGGAAGTCGACGAACATCGCATCGAGGTCCTCGATGTTCACGATGTCGGCGCCGTCCTTGAGGTAGTCGCCCACGCTCACGTTGCGGATGCCCGCCACACCGTCGAAGGGCGCCATGATCTTCAGGCGCTGCAGCGTGGCGCGCGCCAGTGCCAGCTTGGCCTCGGCCACCTGCAGGTTGGCGCCGCTTTCGTCGACCGCACGCTGGGCGATGAACTTCTGTTCGACCAGTTCGACGTTGCGCCTGTGGTTGGCGCGCGCGATGGACAGTTCGGCCTCGGCCTGCTTCACCTGCGCCTGCGGCAGCTGGTCGTCGAGCTGTACCAGCAGCTGGCCGCGGCGCACGCGGTCCGCGTCGCGGAAGTTGATCTGGGTGACGCGGCCCGACACCTCAGGCCGCAGCATCACGCTCTGGCGCGAGCGCAGGCTGCCGACCGCCTGCGCGTCGTCGGTGATGCGCACGGTTTCCACACGCGCGACTTCCACGGACGGCGGACGCGCCGGGCCGCTCGCGGCCGCCCGCGGGGCGCCCGCGCCCGCTGCCCCGGCCGAGGCGGACTCCGCCGGCGCGGCCGCTTCGGCCGGCTTCTGCGGCTGCTTCTGGTACCACCACGCGGCTCCGGAAGCGGCAGCGATGCCGACGACGGCAACCACGCTGTAGAGGGACTTCGACATGAAAGCTGATCCGTGGAAAGGGCTGACGCGCGCACGCAGCCGCCGACCGGCAGGCGCAAACGCAGCAATGTAACAGGCGGTGTGCGGCCGGGCATCCGCAGTCGCCCCTAAATCCGGCGCTCGTGCCCCGGTGCGTGTCTCTTTTACGCTCCGTTTACCTGGAACGCCGTTCAGCGGGCCCGGACGCTCTCGACCCCGAGGTTCGCCAGCGCGTCGGCGCGCTCGTTGCCGGCATCGCCCGTGTGGCCGCGCACCCAGCGCCAGTCCACGACGTGGCCGCCCTGGATCAACAGATCATCGAGCCGCCTCCACAGTTCCGCGTTTTTCACCGGCTGCTTGCTCGCGGTCTTCCAGCCCTTGGCTTTCCACCCCGGCAGCCACTCGGTGATGCCCTTCAGCACGTACTGGCTGTCCAGGTAGAGCGTCACCGCGCAGGGGCGCTTGAGCGCCTCCAGCGCCTGGATCACCGCCATCAGCTCCATGCGGTTGTTGGTGGTGCTCGGCTCGCCGCCGTACAACTCCTTGTGCGTGTCGCCGGAGCGCAGGAGCACGCCCCAGCCGCCCGGACCGGGGTTGCCCTTGCACGCCCCGTCGGTGTAGATCTCGACCTGGTTCATTCGGTGAGTGTGGTCTCGCGCTGCGAGCGGTTGGCGATCGGCACCGGCGCCGTGGCGATGCGCTTGGCCTTCTTCCAGGCGGGGCCGATCAGGCGTGCGCCGCGCACGCGCTTGACGGCGACGATGAAGTACGCGGCGCCGAAGATCGGCCAGGAACGCTGGCCGATGCTGTCCATCCAGGCGAAGCGTTCCAGCCACTTGTCGCTGCGCAGGGCCGGCCGCCAGCAGCCGAAGCTGCTGGTCTCGACCTCGAAACTCAGGAGGCGCAGCCAGTCGCGCAGCCGCCAGTAGCCGATGAAGTCGCCCGCGTCGGGCAGGTACAGCTCGCCGAACCCGAGGCGGCGATAGACGTGCGCGCGGCGCTGGCGCAGGCCCCAGAGGCTGGCCGGGTTGAGGCAGCAGATCACCACCTTGCCTTCGGGCACCAGCACGCGTTCCACCTCCCGCAGCGTGCGGTGCGGATCCAGGTTCAGTTCCAGCGAATGCGGCAGCACCACCAGGTCGAGGCTGTTCTCCTCGAAGGGCAAGGCGCTGAAATCGGTGAAGAGGTCAGGTTCGCGCCAGCCCAGGCCGGCGTCCTCGTGGCTCAATGCGAGCCACTTGTGCGGCATGCGGTTGGCAGCCAGCGCGTCCAGTTCGGGCAAACCGAGTTGCAGCGCGTGGTAGCCGAAGACATCGCCCACCGCGCGGTCGTACTCGGCCCGCTCCCACGCCAGCAAATACCTGCCAGGCGGGGTTTCGAACCAGTCGTGCATTCCTATAATCCGCTCGCTCATGAGGTTGATCCCGCTGCCCGCCTTCCAGGACAACTATCTGTGGCTGCTGCACGACGGACAGCGGGCGCTGGTCGTCGACCCTGGCGATGCCGGTCCCGTGCAGGCTTTCCTCGCCGAGCATGGCCTGCAACTGACGGCGATTCTAGTCACGCATCACCACCAGGATCACACCGGCGGCGTCGACGCGCTGCGCGATGCGACCGGCGCCACCGTCTACGGTCCGGCGCGTGAACGCATGCCGGAACCGATCGTGCGCCTCTCGGAAGGCGACCACGTGGACGTGATGGGACTGCGCTTCGAAGTGTTCGAGGTCCCCGGCCACACCGCGGGGCACATCGCCTACTACTGCAGCGACCTGGATGGCACCCCCCTGGTGTTTTGCGGCGACACCCTCTTTTCTGGCGGTTGCGGGCGGCTTTTCGAAGGGACCGCGCAGCAGATGTACGGCTCGCTGGCCAGGCTGGCCGGTCTTCCGGGGGCCACCCGGGTGTGCTGCACGCACGAATACACGCTCTCAAACCTGAAATTTGCCACAGCCGTCGAGCCAGGCAACTTGCAGCTGAACCATTACCGGCAACAATGCGAGGAAAGGCGCTCGCGCGGCGAGCCCACGCTGCCCTCCACGATCGCGCTGGAGAACAGCATCAATCCTTTCCTGCGCACGGGCCTGCCGGCCGTGGCGCAGGCCGCCCACCAGCACGATGCGGCGGCGGACCCGACAGATCCGGTTGCGGTGTTCGCGACCCTGCGCCAATGGAAGAACGAGTTCAGATGACCAAGAAGTACGACCTGCTCGCCCTCATCGCCGTCCTGGCGCTTGCCGGCTGCGCCACCCCATCGGGGCCCGACACCACCGTGGCGACGGTGCGCGTGGGGCCGGTGGAGCAGAAGGCGGAGCAGCCGGCCACGCCCTCGGTGATCCCCACCGGGCCGATGTCGGCCATCCAGCCCTCGGAACTGAGCTCGCGCACGGTCAAGTCGCTGGAGCCGCCGCCCGACCTGTGGGTGCGCATCCGCAGCGGCTACAAGATGCCGAGCCTCGAAGGCGACCTGGTGCGCCGCCACGAGCAGTGGTATGCCTCGCGGCCGGACTACATGCAGCGCATGACGGACCGCTCGCGCAAGTACCTGTTCCACATTGTCGAGGAACTCGAGCGCCGCAACATGCCGACCGAACTGGCGCTGCTGCCCTTCATCGAGAGCGCGTTCAACCCCCAGGCGGTGTCGAGCGCGCGCGCGGCCGGCATGTGGCAGTTCATGCCGGCCACCGGCAAGGACTTCGACCTGAAGCAGAACTTCTTCCGCGACGATCGGCGCGACGTGCTCGCATCGACGCGGGCGGCGCTCGACTACCTGGAGCGCCTGCACAAGATGTTCGGCGACTGGCACCTGGCGCTGGCCGCATACAACTGGGGCGAAGGCAACGTGGGCCGCGCGATCCAGCGCAATCGCAACGCCGGCCAGGGCACGGGCTACGCCGACCTGAACATGCCGGACGAGACGCGCAACTACGTGCCGAAGCTGCAGGCGGTGAAGAACATCGTCGGCAACCCGGAGCAGTTCCGCGCGGAGCTGCCGGTGATCGAGAACCACCCCTACTTCCAGACCGTCACGCTCACGCGCGACATGGACATTTCGCTCGCCGCGCGCCTGGCCGACGTGCCGGTCGACGACTTCAAGGCGCTCAATCCGCAGTTGAACCGCCCCGTGATCCTGGCAGCGGGTACGCCGCAGATCCTGCTGCCCTGGGACAACGCCACCGTCTTCAAGCGCAACTTCGAGGCGCACAGCGAAGGCAAGTTCGCGTCGTGGACGGCGTGGACCGCCCCGTCGACCATGAGCGTCGGCGATGCCGCACGCCGCGTGGGCATGAGCGAGAACGACCTGCGCAACGTGAACAGCATTCCCCCGCGGATGTTGATCAAGGCGGGGTCGGTGCTGATCGTGCCGCGCTCCGGCACGACGCAATCCGACGTGGCCAGCCATGTGGCCGACCACGGGCAGTTGAGCCTCGCACCCGAGATCGTGCTCAGGCGCACCCTGGTGCGTGCGGGCAAGCGCGATTCGGTCGCCACCATCGCGCAGCGCTACAAGCTCAGCGCGGCGCAGGTCGCCGAGTGGAACGAGCTCGGTCCCCAGGCAAGCTTCAAGCCCGGGCAGCAGGTGGTGCTGCACCTTCCCGTGCGCGCCGCGGCCAGCCGCGAGGTGTCGCGCGAGGTGGTGCGCGTGCCTGTGCGATCCGGCGTGAAGAATGTCTCCCAGGCCAGGCCGGCCGCCAAGGCCGTGCCGCGCAAGGCCACTGTCACCGTGAAGAAGCGCCGCTGACCTGCAAGCAAACGCGTGCCGCGTGAAGCGCGCGTGTCCCGATGTCACGAGCGCTTCCTGGTGCAGGACCACTCCCACGAGCGGTCCCGCCGCGCACTGATCCCGGGCACTGGCACGTGCCGCGACAGTGTTCCTATTGAACTAAAGGAGCACTGACATGCGAAACAAGACTCTCCTCGGCGCCGCCCTGGCAGCCGCCCTCATGGGCTTCGGAGCCGCCGCGCAGGCGCAGTACACCGCGATCGTGTCCGTGGCGCCGCCGGCGCCGCGTGCCGAAGCGATGCCTGCCCCGCGCACGGGCCACGTGTGGGCGCCCGGCCACTACGAGTGGCGCGGCAACGAGTACGTGTGGGTGGAAGGCCGCTGGCTGCGCGAACGCGTGGGCTACGAGTACCGCGAGCCGCGCTGGGTGCAGCGTTCCGACGGCAGCTGGACCCTGGTGGGCAACACCTGGGAAGAGCGCCAGGTGCGCCGTGAAGACCGCCGCGAGGCCCGCATGCATCCCGATGCGGACTTCGACCGGGACGGCATCGCCAACCGCCACGACCGCGACATCGACGGCGACGGCGTGCGCAACGGGCGCGACCAGTTCCCGTACAACCCGCGCCGCAGCTAAGCCGGGTCAGCACCACGGAAAAGGGCCTGCGGGCCCTTTTTTCACGCGTACTTCCTGCTCGCCGGAATGCTCCGACCGACTTGACAGGCATGCGCCGATGCAAATCCCGCGCGGTCAACGCCACAGTAGGAAACATCAACCAACCAGGGTGCAAAGCATGAAGAAGACCACCGTACTCGGCGCCATCGCGGCGTCGCTCATGATGTTCGGCGCCGCGGCGCAAGCGCAGGCGCTGCCCCCGCGCGGCGACCTCGATCGCGACGGCATCCAGAACCGCCACGACCGCGACCGCGACGGCGACGGCATCGAGAACCGCAGCGACCCGCAGCCGAACGTGTTCAACCGCACGCGCATCGTGCGCGGCCATGACCTCGACCGCGACGGCATCGCCGACCGCAGCGACCGCGACATGGACGGCGACGGCGTGGCCAACAGGCGCGACGCCTTCCCGCGCAACCCGAACCGGGCCTAGGCCTTGTACTTCTCCTTGGCCCGGCGCGCGAAGTCGTTCGTGTAAGTCCGGGCCAGGTCGATCCTGTCGGGCCGCACGCCCGGGTCGAAGCTGGCGATCGCCTTCAACGCGGTCTTCGCGCCCTCCTCGGGCAGCAGGCCGTCGAGGGCGATCGCTTCGCGGATCTTGTTGAACGAGGCGAGGTACAGCGCGCGGTCGCCGAGCAGATAGCTTTCCGGCACCGTCTTGATGATGTCGCTGGGCCCCGCCGTCTGCAGCCACTTCAGCCCGCGCACGATCGCGTTGGCCAGCGCCTGGCAGGTGTTCGGGTTGCCGCGCACGAACTCCGCGTGGCCGTAGAAGCACGCGGCGGGCATCGGGCCGCCGAAGATCTCCTGCGTGCCCTTGAGCGTGCGCGTGTCGCTGATGATGCGAACCTCGCCTTTTTGCTCCAGCATCGTCATCACGGGGTCGGTGTTGCTCATCGCGTCCACCTGGCCCGATCGCAGGGCAGCCAGTGCGGCGGTCGAATTGCCGACGCCCACGTAGCTGACTTCGCTGGCCTTGATGCCGGCGCGGGCGAGCACGATGTTGGCCACCATGTTGGTCGACGATCCGGGCGCCGACACGCCGATCTTCCGCCCGCGCAGGTCGGCCACGCCCTTGTAGCCGGGCACGGCCCTGGGTGACACGCCCATCGCGATCTGCGGCGCGCGGCCCATCAGCACGATGGACTGCAGGAACTGGTTCTTCGACTGCGCGTGGATGGTGTGCTCGTAGGCGCCGCTCACGATGTCGGCGGCATGGGCCTGCAGCGCCTGCAGGGCGTTGGCGCCGCCGGCGAAGTCGGAGATCTCCACGTCCAGGCCTTCGGCCTTGAAGAAACCGAGTTGCTCCGCGATGGTGAGGGGCAGGAAGTAGAACGTCGTCTTGCCGCCGACCGCGATGGCGAGCTTCGTCTTCTCGGGCTTCGGCTGCGCATGGATCGCCGGTGCGGCGATCGCGGCGGCGGCCAGCACGGTGAAAGTGCGTCGCGTGAGCTTCCTGGCGGTCATGGACGACCTCTCTTGGGCATCTTCTTGTCGGATGCTTGAGTGTGGCCAGCGATGTTGCATTGCCGCATCGGTACCATCCCGTGCGGGTTTGTCCTCACGGGGGCAGCGCGACGCGGCCCTTACTTCCAGCCGCTGAGGAAGATGCCCACGTTCACCAGCAGGGCGAGCGCCCAGACCGCCGAGCGCACGGTGGGCAGGTTGCCCACGTACATGGCGATGTAGATGATGCGCAGCGTGACGAACAGCACTGCCAGGATGTCCAGGCGCGTCTGCGGCGCGCCGAGCTGGTGCGCGATGATGACCGCGCCGATGAAGAACGGCAGTGCCTCGAAGGTGTTGGCCTGGGCGGCGTTCGCGCGTGCCGGCAGTCCCTGCTGGCGGGCCAGCCAGCCCCGGGGGTCGGCGTTGTCGTAGCCGCCGTCGGCGCGGCGCTTTCCGAAGCCGCGGAACTTGGCCAGCCAGGCGCAGGCGTAGGGCAGCAGCACCATCACCAGCACGCACCAGTAGGCCACCGTCATGCGCGCATAGATCGTCGTCGTCGTCACCTTATCGGCTCCTCCGGTCCACCAGCGCATGGGCGATGGTCCCCAGGTCCACGTATTCCAGTTCACTGCCCGCCGGCACGCCGCGGGCCAGCCGCGTGACCTTCAGGCCCCTTTGCTTGAGCGCCTCGGCGATCACGTGCGCCGTGGCTTCCCCTTCGGCGGTGAAGTTGGTGGCCAGGATCACCTCCTGCACTTCGCCGCTGGTCGCCCGCTCGAACAGCTTCGCCAGCCCGATGTC
>DATAGN010000156.1:0-1615 GCA_036263715.1 Ramlibacter sp. | reverse complement strand
AGGACTCGAACCTCCACGATGTTACTCGCTAGTACCTGAAACTAGTGCGTCTACCAATTCCGCCACCTGGGCATTTCAGGAAAAACAAGATTGTATAGCAAAAACATTGAACGAAACAACGGGACGACCGGACTGCTCGACGAGATCGAGGGCGTGATCCAGGGACACCGTGATGGCCACGGTTACGTGAGCCGCGACGACGGCGACGCCGACATCTACCTGCCTCCCAACGAAATGCGCGCGGTGCTGCACCGCGACCGCGTGCGTGCGCGCATCGTGCGGCACGACCGCAAGGGCCGCCCCGAAGGGCGCGTCGTGGAGATCATCGAGCGGCCGCCGCACCCCATCATCGGACGGCTGCTGCATGAAAGCGGCGTGTGGCTGGTGGCGCCGGAAGACAAGCGCTATGGCCAGGACGTCCTGATCCCCAAGAGCGCCACCGGCACGGCCAAGCCGGGGCAGGTGGTCGTGGTCGAACTCACCGAGCCGCCCAGCCTGTACGGCCAACCCGTCGGGCGCGTGAAGGAAGTGCTGGGCGAGGTCGACGACCCCGGCATGGAAATCGAGATCGCGGTGCGCAAGTACAGCGTGCCGCACGAGTTCTCCGATGCCTGCATCGCGCAGGCGCGCGGCCTGCCGGACAAGGTGCGGCCGGTGGACAAGCGCAAGCGCGTGGACCTCACCGACGTGCCGCTGGTCACCATCGACGGCGAGGACGCGCGCGACTTCGACGACGCGGTCTACTGCGACCCCGCCAAGGTGGGCCGCGGCAAGGGCTGGCGCCTGCTGGTCGCGATCGCCGACGTGAGCCACTATGTGGAGACCGGCAGCGCGATCGACGTCGATGCCTACGAGCGCGCCACCAGCGTCTACTTCCCGCGCCGGGTCATCCCGATGCTGCCGGAGAAGCTGTCGAACGGCCTGTGTTCGCTCAACCCCGAGGTCGAGCGCCTGTGCATGGTTTGCGACATGCTGATCACGGCGGCCGGCGACATCCACGCCTACCAGTTCTACCCCGCGGTCATGTACAGCCATGCGCGCATGACGTACACGGAAGTCGCGGCGATCCTGGCGAACACGCGCGGCCCCGAGGCGGCGCGCCGCAAGGACCTGGTGCCGCACTTCCTGAACCTGCACGACGTCTACCGCGCGCTGCTGAAGGCACGCAATGCCCGTGGCGCGGTCGACTTCGAGACCACCGAGACGCAGATCGTCTGCGACGAGAACGGCCGTATCGAGCAGATCGTGCCGCGCACCCGCAACGACGCGCACAAGCTGATCGAGGAGGCGATGCTCGCCGCCAACGTCTGCTCCGCCGACTTCATCCTGCAGGCCCAGGTGCCGGGGCTGTTCCGCGTGCACGAAGGCCCGACGCCGGAGAAGAAGGAGATCCTCAAGCAGTACCTCAAGGCCATGGCCGTGGGGCTGTCGATCTCCGACGACCCGACGCCGATGGAATTCCAGAAGATCGCGCTGGCCACCAAGGAGCGGCCGGACGCGCAGCAGATCAGCACGATGCTGCTGCGCTCGATGCAGCAGGCGATCTACTCGCCGCACAACAGCGGCCATTTCGGCCTGGCGTACGAGGCCTACACCCACTTCACCAGCCCGATCC